>JWKX01000005.1 GCA_000806155.1 archaeon GW2011_AR18 | reverse complement strand
GTTCTGTCCAAGTCTCTTGTAAGCCAAAGAGCAGAGATATATTGTAGAGCAATAGCCCACAATATATCACTAATAAATCAAGAGACTTTCAACTAAGCCAAATTAGAAGTTAGTTTTATATAAGCGTTGTAATTAGATTATTTTATGCGTCGTGTTAAATTAACAATATCAGGAAAGGTTAATGGTGTTTTATTTAGGGCTTTTATTAAAGACAAAGCTTCTGAATTAAACCTTAAAGGCTATACTAAGAATACTGAAGATAAGAAAGTAGAAGTATTAGTTGAAGGACATGATATTATGATAAGAAGATTGATTGAATTCTGTAGAGTAGGTCCTAAAGATGCTAAAGTTGAGAACATCCAGATTGATGAACAAGTTTATAAAAATGAGTTTAATACATTTAGAGTGAAATGAAAGCTTTAGCAGTTACTCTTGAAGGTTTAGAAAACATTACTCAATTAGACATTAAAGAAATTCTTAAACTAAAATCAGAAGTTATTTACAAAGGATGCATATCATTTAATGTTAAAGCAGAAAAAGATTTAGCTGAATTTATTTATAGATCTAGAAGTATTGTCAGAGCTTTTTTATTACTAAAACATTTTACTTTCAATGATATTGATGATATTCTCGATAATATTAAAGATTTAGAATTCCCATATCTTGATGATACTTTTGTTGTTCGTTGTGAACGTAATGGGGCTCATGGTTTTAATTCTCAGGATATTGAGAGGAATATTGGTGAATTCATTGCTAAGAAATTTGGTATTAAAGCAGATTTAGATGATGCTAAAACAACTGTTTTCTTGGAGATTATTGATAATAATTGTTTTATTGGAATTGACTTTACAGGAATTAAATTATCTAAGAGGGAATATAGGATTAAGTTATTAGCATCTTCTATTAATCCTGTTGTTGCATATTCAATGTTAAGACTTTCAGATGCTTCTCCAGAAGATTCTATCCTAGATCCTTTCTCTCGTTCTGGTGAGATTCTTATTGAAGCTGTTTTATTTTTTAAGAACATCCCAAATTGTGTTAATATTAAAGAAAAATTATTATTCAATAAATTATTCAAAGTAAGTTTTAAAGATAAAATAAAAGAATTAAAAAACCCCTCTATTGTCTGTTCTGATAATCTTCAGAATAATTTAAGAGCTGCAGAGATTAATGCAAAGATTGCCGCTGTTAATAAATATATTAATTTCACAAGATTAGAGATTGAATGGTTAGACACTAAATATAAAGAAAAGTCTATTGATAAGATTATTACATTTCCTATATATCCATCAAATAATCTTCCTGAAAAGAG
The DNA here is from genome assembly GCA_000806155.1 of archaeon GW2011_AR18. Lineage (GTDB taxonomy): Archaea > Nanobdellota > Nanobdellia > SCGC-AAA011-G17 > GW2011-AR18 > GW2011-AR18. The sequence goes on along the minus strand of JWKX01000005.1, from coordinate 47,718 downwards.
TCTTGAAAAGATTTACAAAGAATTTTTCTATAATTCTGAGTACATTCTAAAAAAATCAGGAACAATTACATTATTGACTCCAAAAAAAGATTTAATTGAAAAATACTCTAATGAATATAAACTCAAGAAGATAAAAGAAGTTCCTATTACAATGGGCAATTCTAGATTTTATATTATGATTTTTAAGAAATAATTTAGGCAACCATTTCTTTTGTTATTGGAAACTCTACGTCAATAGAATTTTTTCTTTTTCTAAAATTAAATACAGCATAACCAACAATTTCACCAGACTTTTGATCTATTATTTGTGCACAATCTTTTTTTAATTCATTAAAATATGTATCTTTAGATTTTTTTAAGGTTATTTCTAAATAATCTCCTTCTTCATCATAATGTATTATCATTTTTTTATTTTTCATAATCTTCCAATTGCTTCTAACAATTTTTCATATCCTTTTATTGATTTTTTAAATTTTTTTATATCATCTGGAGTTATATTATGTTTCTTCATATCTTTTTCGCTGATATTATGTTTTTTCATTTCTTTTGAAATCTTTGATTTTTCCATTTTTCATCCAGCAATTTCTTTTGTTAATGGTAATTCTATTTCGTTAAATCCATCTTTCTTTGTAAAATTAAAGATTGTATACCCAACAACCTTTCCAGTTTTTTCATCTATTCTCTTAAAACAGTCTTTCTTAATTTTTTTAAAATATCCTTTTTCAATTTTCCCTATACTTAATTCTAAATAATCTCCTTCTTCATCATAATATAATATTATTTTATTTTTCATTTTTCCACCATGTAAGCAGTTAATATTTTCCCATGACTATTAATCTTAACAACAACCATAACATCTCTTCTATATTCTTTAAAATATTTATAGTAGTATATTATTTTGCTTCTATTTAAATCTTCTTCTATAAAATCTGTTTCTTTTATAGTTATTTCAACTAAATATAGTTTATTCTGCATTTCTGGATGTTTATAGATATGTTTTATTCTTTCGTGAGGTAAGATTAGTGTTCTTCCTAGTTTATCATTAAATATAAAATCCAAATTCTCTTTAGTAGAATTTTCCGTAAATCTTTCGGATTTTCGAGAATTTTTATTCAAGAAAGCTTTTTATATAATTATAATTCATTTGCTTGATGGAAAAGACATCTAAGGAGATCCATTGGGCTGATTTAGCAGCTGAAAATATTATTAAAAATCATGATAAAGATTCTTATGCCTGTGCTTCAGGTATTACTCCTTCAGGTACTGTTCATATTGGTAATTTTCGTGAGGTTATAACTACTGATTTAGTTGTTAGGGCTTTGAAAGATAAAAAAAAGAATGTTCGTTTTATTTATTCCTGGGATGATTATGATGTTTTCAGGAAAGTTCCTAAGAATATGCCTAAGCAGGAGATTTTAAATGAATATCTTAGAAAACCTATTGTTGATACTCCAGATACTTTTGGTTGTCATTCTTCTTACGCTGAACATCATGAAAAAGAATTTGAAGAAAGTCTACCTAGTGTGGGGATTAAAGTAGAGTTCATTCATCAAGCTAAGAAATATAGGAATTGTGATTATGCTGAGGGTATTAAGATTGCTTTGCAGAATAGAAGAAAGATTATGGATATTCTTGATAAATACAGAGAAGAACCTTTGGAAAGTGATTGGTATCCTGCATCTATTTTTTGTGAAAAATGTAATAGAGATGATACTAAAATTACTAGTTATGATAATAATTATTCAGTTTCTTATAAATGCAATTTATGTAATCACGAAGATTCTTTTGATTTTAGAAAGAAAGGTATCATTAAATTAGTGTGGCGTGTGGACTGGCCATATCGGTGGTATTATGAAAAAATTGATTTCGAACCTGGTGGAAAAGATCACTCTACTGTTGGTGGTTCTTTTGATACTGCTAAGGACATTGTCAAGATTTACAACTGGCAGGCTCCTTTATATGTTATGTATGATTTTATCTCAATTAAAGGTAAAGGTGGTAAAATTTCTAGTTCCAAAGGTGACGTGATTACTTTAAACAATGTTCTTGAAGTTTACGAACCAGAGATAGTTAGGTGGTTATTCGCAAGTACTCGTCCTAATAGTGAGTTCGCTATATCTTTTGATCTTGATGTTCTTAACTTATATGAAGAGTTTGATAAGAATGAAAGAATTTATTTCAATAAGGAAGATATTTCTAAGATGTCTGAAGATTTAGTAGAAAAAGAAAAAAGGATGTATGAATTATCTTGCATGAAACTTCCTAAAGTTCTTCCTATTCAGCCTACTATTAGGCATCTGATTAATTTAATACAAGTTTACGAATTTGATTTAAATAAAGTTCATGATTATTTTAAGGATGCTATCCATAATGAATTTGATAAATCTAGAGTAATTAACAGGACTAAATGTGTTGCTAATTGGCTTGAAAAATATTCTCCTGATGAATTCAAGTTTAAGATTAATTCAGAATCTCCTAAGATTAATTTAGATGATAATGAAAAGAAAGCTGTTAAATTATTGATTAATGTTTTAGAATCAAAAAAAATTTCAGATGAAGAATTGCATAATGAGTTTTATAATATTATGAAAGAATCTTCTCTTGATATTAAAGGTTTTTTCAATTTAGTCTATAGAATCTTAATAAGTAAAGAGAAAGGTCCTAAATTAGCTAGTTTCATTAATATTATTGGCTCTAAGAGAGTTGTTAATCTTCTTAAGAATTATTAATTAATTTTTTATATTAACTCTTTAGAAACAACATCTAAAACTTTATAAATAGTCTAAAATGTATTTTTTTATAATATTATGGAGGAGATAAAATGAGTGAATTATTAGTTGTTAGGAGCAAGATAAAAGACGTAGCTAAGGATATGAATGTTTCAGGTGATTTCGCTGACGCTTTGAGTGTTGAAGTTGAAAAATTAATACAAAAAGCTTGTGAGAGAGCTAAAGAGAATAAAAGATCAACAATTCAGCCTAGAGACTTATAACTCTAGTTTTTATTTTTTTATTAATATTTATCATAAAGTTTTTAAATTAAAAAGTTAAACAATTAATATGGATGATTTATTTGATCTGCTGTATTCTCCTTACTTTTGGTTTACATGTTTAATTATATTCATCATATGTTTATATTTTATTTTAACTTCTGATATTGAGAGTCTGAGATTCAAATTAAGTATTATTGGGGCTATAATATTTTTTATTATTGGGATTATTAGTTATAGGCATGATTTATGATTATTTTTTTATTATTCTTACATTTTCTAGATGGATTAGTATCTGTCTTTTTTATCTCTTAAATCTTTTAATATTTCTTTCATAGGAATATTCTTTCCTAAGTATCCTCTAAAAGATTTAGCATTATTTCCAGGTTTCATTGCCATAAATTTTCTAATTACATCATCATAAGTTTGCATTTTCCATTGCTCTTTGTATTTCTTAAGTAATTCAAAAGTTTCATTATTTATCAGTATTTTAGTCAACATAGTGTTATAATACAATTTAATATTATAAATTTAGTGTTTTTATTAACTTATAAGAATTATTTTGAATATTTATGGAAAACATCTAAAAGTTAACCACAACTTATAAAAACTCAAAAATAATTTTAATAATATAAAGAGGTTATAATGGGACAAAAAAACAAAGGATCCGCAGCAGAACGTGAATTAGTTCATATGTTTAACGATACTAAGTTGTGGGGTGCTATTCGTGTTGCTGGTTCTGGTTTGACAGCTGATCCTAATCCTGATGTTCTTGCTGGTAATTCTTCTCGTAAGTTAGCTATTGAATGTAAAGCAGTTAAAGCATCTTCTAAATACTTGTATCCTGATGAAGTGCAGCAGATTTTAGATTTCTCTTCTCGTTTCGGTGCTGAAGCCTGGTTTGGTATTAAATTTAATAATAAAGGTTGGTTCTTTCTTAGACCAGAACAATTAAATAAGAGTAAATCAAATAACATGCATGTGGTCACTTTTGAATTAGCTAATACTATAGGTCTTAAATTCAGTGATTTGATTAAGGAGGAGTTAAAAAATGGTTGATAGTAAAATAAATTATTCTGGTTTAAATGACTTATCTAAGGATGAACAGTTTACTCTTAAGAGTATTATGGAAAAGCATTTTCCTAAAGTTGCGAGGTTGTTGAATGAAAGTTCTGAATTATCAGTTTACATTAAAGTCTTAAAGAAAGAGTCTAGGAAGAGATATAATATTAATTTAACTTTGAGATCTTCTAAACATATTTTCAAGCAGTCTAATAAAGACACAGAAAAGGGTGGAGATTGGGATATTGCTAAGTCTGTTCATAAGTCTATGGATGCTTTAGAGAACGAAGTCCAGCATAAGCTTAAGATTAAGGAAAAATCCTGGAAGAAATTCTCTCTTAAAAGATTATTTATTGGCAAACCTTAATTTTTATTATACTTAAATTTATATACTTTAAAGCCTGATTCAAGTTCATGCTCTCTGTCAAGAATCTTAAAAAAGACTATAATGGTTTTATTGCTCTAAAAGGTATTTCTTTTGATATTAAGGAAAATGAGACTTTAGGTATTCTTGGTCCTAATGGTGCTGGTAAATCTACTTTAATCAAGATTCTTACTTGTTTTCATAATAAATCTTCTGGTGAAGTAAAAATTAATAATATTGATATTGAACAGAAAAATAAGATTAAAAGACTTATAGGTTGGGTTCCTCAGGATGATACTTTTTACCATAAATTGACAGTATATGAAAACTTAGAATATTTTGCTTCTTTGTTCCAGATTCCTAGAAGACAGTTTAAAGAACATTATAAAGAATTATTAAAATTATTGCAATTAGAATCTAAAGAGAACGCTGTTTCAGGTTCTTTGTCTGGTGGTATGAAACGTCGTCTTAGTCTTGCTATAGCTTTGATTCACTCTCCTAAGATTTTATATCTTGATGAACCAACAGCTGGTGTTGATCCTGTATCTAGAAGGGCTTTATGGGAAGTTATTAAGAAAATTCAGAAATCAGGAATATCTATTCTTTTCTGCACTCATTATCTTGATGAAGCAGATTTGTTATGCAATAAAATAGCAATATTGAAAGCAGGTTCTATTATTACAATAGATACTCCTGCTAATATTAAGAAAAGATATGGTAAGACTTTGGAGGAGGCTTTTGTAAAGATTGTTAATGAAAGTTCTTAAAATAATAAAAAAAGATCTGAAGTTGTTCCTTAGAGATAGAAAGAATCTTGTCCTTACAATTATAGCTCCGGCTTTGATATTATTTATTTTGGGTAATGTTTTTAGTCTTTCATCTACTTCTAAGTCTTTTAGTGGTATTAATCTTGGTCTTTGTAATCTTGATACTAATGATATAGAATTGGATCTTCCTTTATTTAAGATTGTTAAACTTTCAGGAAATTGTGAATCTCTTGCTGTTAAAAGTGTTAATAATGGTAAACTGCGCGCAGCTGTTGTTATTCCTAAGAATTTCAGTTCTAATATTGAAAATGGTGAAGGTTCGGAGATTAAGATTTATATTGATAATTCTAAGACTCAGACATCATTGGTGGCTTCTGACGCTCTTAAAGCTCTTGTTCAGGAATTGAATGAGAAGATTGGTACTGAATTTATCAATAATGCTTGGGTCAGGTTGAATTCTCTTAATGATAAGATTAAATCTATTCTTCCAGGTTTAGAAAAAGCAAAAGAATCTGCTATTAAGACTCAGGAAGATTTAGACGAGATAAACTCTGCATTGGATAGAGTTGATGATAATAAACTAAACAATACATTATTCAATCTTAACCAGACTATTGCATCTGCAAATTTTGATATATCTGATGATCTTGATGATTCAGTTGCTCTCTTGAAAAATTATTCTGCTTCTTGTTCATTTAATAGTTTTGAATGCAATAAGATAAGGAATATTACATCTAGATTAGAGATATTATCTATAAGATTAAAATCTGAAGAACATGCTCTTAATAATGCTAATATTAGTTCACTTCAGGAACAATTATCAATAATGCAGTCTTCTAAAGATAGGATAAAAGATGATATTATTGAGATTAACTCTACTGCTTATGAATTCACTAATAATATTATTACTATTGAGAATGAATTAAGAGAGACTTCAGCAGCTCTTGATGTTTATACTTCTAGGGATCCTAGGTCTATTATCCGTGCTGTCTCTCTTGATGAGAATTTTGTTTTTGGTAACAAGACTTATTTCCAGTTCCTGGCTGGTGGTTTGATTTTGATGCTTTTGCTATTTACTATAACTCTCTCAGCTTCTACTCATCTTGTATACGAAAGAAATACTGGTACTCTTGCAAGGACATTATTGAGTCCGACTTCAATTTCTACTTTCATAATTACTAAAGTTATTTATTTCATTTTGATATGTGCTATAGAATTATTTGTGATGTTCTTCATTTCTGCATTATTTAGTTCACCTTTAGTATTATCAGCAAGTGTTATATCTATCCTTCTTTTAGCCTCTATTAATTTCATTCTTATTGGTTTGGTTATTGGTGCACTTTCTAGTACTGAAAATACAGCATTGCTTACATCTTTAGTAATTGGCTTGCCTATGTTCTTCCTTAGTGGGTTATTCTTCCCTTTCGAGATCATGCCAAAATTTATGAGGGTTATAGGTTTCAACTCTCCATTGACTCTTGCATCTGATAGTTTAGATAAAGTGATTATATACCGTTCAAATATTAATTATAACTCATTGTTCGAACTTGTTTTCATTTCTATAGTATTATTTATATTATTGCATTATCTGATAAAGAAAAAGCCTGCAAATAATTGATTTTCTGTATTTTTTGTAAATCTTTCAGGAATTTTTCCTAAAGTCTTTTTAATTATAAAAGATTATTATTGTTTATGATAAAAAAAATACTTATATTATTTATTTTGATTATGCCATTAGTATATGCACATGATTGTACATTAGATTCAACAGTTGTTAATTCATGCAATACTAGTATATCAATTGTTACAGATAAGTTATTCTATAATAATTCTGAAAAGATTAGTTTTTATAATAATCTCTCAGACAAGTCTAATGATTTTATTATTCAGTACTGGATAAAAGATTCTTCTCATAATATTATTAAAGAAAAAGTTAATACTACTAATACTAATGTTAAGAGTTATACTCCTAAGTTTACTAGACCTAAGAATATTACTATTATGAATGAATTGGTATTTGTTAATTGTTCTAATAATTCAGGTAATATAATATCTTCAAAAGAAGTATCTGTTTTTGTCCAAGTTAATAATACTCCAAACATTAATATTACAAGTTTTTATTTAGGCACAGATAAGAAAGCCTCTTTAGGTGATACTATAAGACCTGCAATAGAAGTTTATACAGGAAATTCAATTGATCAGTTTGCATATTTTGAAGTAGTGAATATAACACAAAGGATTAATATCTCTATCCCTTATGACTTTGAATATTATACTCTTAGACCTGAGATAATTATCCCTGATGATTGTAATATAGATTCAGGTAATTACACTTTTATTTCAACATTTAATAATATTTATAATTCAGTAAAGTTTGAGATAATTAATAATTGTAAGATGAATACTACATCATCATCTCTTAATTTATCCTCAGCTCTTATTTATGAAAATACAGGTTTTGAAGATGATATTTCTTATGAGAATCTCTCCGAAAGTAATATAAATATTCCTGCAGTGCCTGATAATGAGGTTTACAATTCAGCTGGGATTAAAGCCAAGAAATTAGTATTATATCCATTCTTTGGTGTAATATTGGTTATCACATTGGCTTTCATGTTTAATAAAAACCCTTTACTGAAGAACTTGAAAAATGGTATTTACGGCAAGAGCAATAATAGAAGTGATAGGACATCCTGAAAATCATGTTAATGAGATCTGCATAAAAGTTTTGGAAAATTTGAAGAAAGAGAATGGTATTACAATAATAAAAGAAGAGACCAATAGCGCTGAACTGGTTAAAGAGAATATTTTTGCAGCTCATATTGAAGTTGAATTGAAATTTTTTGATATTTCTAAATTATTGAATTTCTGTTATGAATATCTCCCATCAGAGATGCAGATTATTGACACAGAAAAAATTGTTCTCTCTGTTAATGAGATGAATAATGGTCTTGGTGAGATGTTGAGAAGGCTTCATAGTTTGAATCTTATGCTTCATAATCTTAACGAGAATAATAAGGAATTGAAAGAAGATAAAAAATAAAGCATATGAAAATGATTATTGTCTGTTCTTCACTCTATCTATGAATTCATTGAACTCTTTTTCTTTTGGCTTTCCCTTTTTATACACATAGAATATTAACAGGATTATAAGCAAGAAGAATACAATTACATAGATCCAGAAATAAGTATTTTTATCTTTTTTTGGCTGTATTACTAAAGTATTATTTTTTAAAGTATTACTCTGTGGTGTATTATCTTGTATGGTTGTAGTCTTTGGATTGTTGAGTATTATAGTGAATGGTATGCTTAATGTCGCTCCCTCTTTGCTCTTGAATTCTATATTTCCTGTATAATTTTTCTCTAGATTCTTATTCTTATTTACTGTTATTAATATCGAACGTTCATCTTTAGAATTAATCTCATCAATAATTATAGGATATACCTGTACAACATCACCTAGATTATTTGTTAATTTGACATTGATATCTGTTATTTTAATATTTAACTTGTTTTTCAAGCTTAAATTTGCATATGATGTTACATTTGTATTTGATCTTAATTTTATTAATGGCAGTTCAGCTCCGAATTCATCATTTAAAATAAGAGCATTATCATAAGATATTACACTAATTTTTGTATCATTAATTATTGTAGTATTATTTTCTATTATATTTATTCCAGTTCTCTCTATTATTATTGGTATTTTATAATTTCCAGTTGTATATTTTATCTCTAATTCTTTATTTATATTGCTCTCTTTTTTATTGAATAGATTAGTATTTGCCTCAATTATTTTTACCTGTTTGCTTCCAATATTGAATTTTTTAAAATTTACTCTGATATATTCATTGTCTATTATCTCAAAATTTTCTGTATTATTTCCATTATTTTTTATTGTTATTGTAAATTTTGTCTCTTCATAGGATTTTAGTTTGTTATAATAGAATCCTGGTTTTATGCTTACACTATTGCTTGAATTAACAATTATTATTTGTTTTTTTATCTCTCCTTTTGTTATTATTCCATCTTTTGTATAATAGAAATCATTCAATACTAAGTTATACTCCCCGCTTGTTTGTGGTAGATCAAAATAGAAAAAGTAAGTATTGTTTATTTTAAGGAAATTTTTAGATAATAATATATTATTTTCATTATTATCATATAATTTTATATTATTAGTTGTTAAATCACGATTTAATGTTACATTTATTATTAATATCTCTCCCTGTAATGTCTCTAATGGTGAATAATTATCTTTATAGACTTTATATTCTATGTCTGCATTTACTATTGGTATTATTAGTAATAATATTAAAAAATAGTATATCTTCATTTGCCTTTTATTAATTTTTCAGCCTCTTTCAGTGATCTTTCGAGTTCTTCCTCCTCTTTTGACTTTATAGCTCTCTGCGGTGTTATCCTTGGCTGTGTTGCTATTCTTTGATTATTATTCTGTGTATTCATAGGTCTTGGCTGTGCTGGTTTGAATTCTGACATTCTTCTATATTCATCAAATGTCTGTTTCTTTTTCTTCTTGAATATATCTTTCAACACTATCTTTCCTGTTTTCACATATTTAACATAAAATACCCCAAATCCTGCCAAGAGTATTAATAATATTATCAATAGCCATATCCACCATGAACTTCCTTCATCTGTTGATGTTGGTAGTGTAGCATCTGTATCATCATTTTTTATTATGCATATTCCTGACTGGCAGCCCTCTCCACTATTGCAATCAGAATCTAATATGCATCCTGTTGTCTCTGTTCCATCAGTTGTATCTGCACATTTGTTTCCGCAGTTTCCTCCGCAGTCTATTCCCTCTTCATCTCCATCTTGTTTGTTATTTACACATTTGCATGATTGGTCATCTGAACATAATTGTTCTCCGCAATCTTCTATTCCGTTTTGGTTGTCATCTATTCCATTTCCGCATATCTCTCTTCTTCCAGAGCTTCCACCTATTGGTTTTACCTCTCTTCTTCCTAGATCAGTTCCATGTAATGCTAATAATGCATATGCTGTATTTCTTACATCTCTGTTCCAGCTTCCATCTTTGCTTACTCTTCTTGTTAAATAATCAGCTGCTCTTGCTATATTATCTGTCTTGTCTGTTCCTTGTAATCCTAATAATGATAATGATGTTGCATATACATCGTTGTTGAAGCTTCCATCCTGTCTCTGCTGTTGTACTAATAATTCTAAGAATGATTGCTGTACATTGCTTAACTTTAGTAATACCCTGTTCAGTAATGCTAATTGTATGCTGTCTCCTTGTTTTACAGAACTCTCTAAATATATTGTAGTTCCTATATTCTCTCTGTCTTCCTCAGTTTGTAATTCTAGTAATGCCCATGTTGCAAATGCTGTTGATTCAAAATCGCAGGTGTTTGTTCTTCTTGAGATTGGATAACATGCATTATTTATTATTAAATCAGTATTTGTAACACTCTGGCTCTCTTGTATAAAGAATGTATTTGTATCTGGTTTGTATACTAATGCTATGATTACATTTGGCATTGTGCTGCAATCTACTGATATTTTAGGTGTTACAACTCTATTGATATTTGGATCTATGTCTAATAAGTTTATATGATACTGTCCTCTTGCTTGTTTTATTATATCATCTTGTATATCAAAATTTTTCTGTTTGGTATTATATGTTGTTACACAGGTTCCATTTGTATTTGATTTTAATACTATCCACCATTCTCCTTTGTTTCCCATTGATATTTTTGATTCTTTTAGCCATTTTACTTCCTCTGTGACATCCTGTCCTGATAATGATAATGCTAAAGTTCCTAATGCTGTATCTTTTACTCTGCATCCCTCTTTTGGCCAGCAATGATTTTCATTCTCTCTTTTCTTTAATTCTTCAACTAATCCACCTAGTTCTCCTGAACTCTCTCCTAATAAGGCAATTATTGCTGCTGCCTCATCTGCATCATTTACTGTCCTGTTTGTTATTGTATCATATAACCACTGGTAAGAATTAGCTAATCCACTCTCTTGAGTGTCAGTTGTAGTTGTTTTAGTATTTGTTCCAAGATCATTGCTTGTTGCATCTGTTGTTGGTTGTTTATCTAGATCTTCACCTCTGATATCATCTTCAGCTGCAATTACTGTTATTGAAAGTATTAAAATTAGTATTAAGAATATACTTGCTAAACCTCTTTTCATAACTATTCTTATTCAGAGCATTATTTATAAACATTTCTAATAAGTTATTATTGATGATGCCTGATAAATTATTGAAATATAATCCAGTTATTTTTAGTAAAGGGAAGCGTGGTCTGATTTATATTTTTATTAAGAACAAAAAGACTTATGCTATTAAAGTTAAGAATCCTTCATCTGAAGCTATTAACAGGATTAATATTGAAGCAGATTTTCTTAGATTATTGAATAAACATAATATTGGCCCTAAACTTATTGAATCAGGTGATGATTTTATTGTTTATAAATTTATTAAAGGAATTACTTTAAAAGAATTTCTTAAAAAAAATAAGTTGACTAAAAAATTGATTTCTGATATTATGAACCAATGTAAAGTTTTAGATGATTTAAAAATTAATAAAGAGGAGATGCATCATCCTTACAAAAATATTATAATTAATAAGCATAAGGCTTATCTTATTGACTTTGAACGTTGCCATTTTACTTCAAGGGTTAAGAATGTTAATCAGTTTAAGGATTTCTTGAGAGATTTTCAATAGTATTTATATATTAAAGAATATTTATAATTTTATGGATATAATTCAGGATAGATTAGATGTAATAGAAAAACTTAAAAGTAATTTATTTAATAAAAAAAATGAGATAATTAAAAAAAGAGATATTCTAGTTAAGTATCTAGAAAGATTTTTATTTCTTGAAGACGGAAATTTAAATTTAAAGTATTTATTTGATAAGATAAAAGAAACAATTACAGCACTTAAAGATATAAACGGAAAAACTAGTATAGAGGGATTATTAGTACTAAATTCAGATATAGAAGAAATAATAAGTTCGATGCAGACATGGCTATCGAAAATTTCATTAAAAATAAATGAGATAAAAAAAGGCAATGAACATCTAAAAAGATTGCCAGTACACTCTAATAAAAACAGGTTTTATGTAATGATAAAAGAATTAAATCTTAATAAACATATTTTAAAGCATCCTATAAATGAGGTTCAATATAGTTATCATATTAAAAGAGATAGTGAAGATTTGATGAAATATTATAATGAAAGAGAAAGAGCTTTTTTAGGTGAAAGAGTATTTTCAAAAGATGATTCTTCTTTATATCCCGGCTCTATTTTAAGAATTAAGGGAGGACATCATAGAACATTTGAATTATATAGAAGATATTTACAAGGAAGAATTGATGGTAATAGAATGATAGAGTTTATAGTAGAACACTAGTTTTTATTCTCTATAAAAAGGGAACATTCTTAATAAATCTTGATCTGTAAAACCATCTCTCGGAAATATTTCATTAAATTCTGTTTGTTTTAATAAACTAGTATCTCTTAAAGATTCTGTAACATATCTAAAAGATGATGAATCAGGATAATATCCATTGGATCTATTATTTATATAAATTACTTCTAAAGTATATTCATCAAATCTGATTTCCCCAGCAGTAAGAACATCATTTCCAGATGCTACTTCTACATGTTCATGCAAAAAGCCTCCAATACGTAATTTTTTATTAGGTAGTACTACATAAGTTTGTGGGATATCTCGATTTAACCTATGAAATATAATATCTTTTTTATTTACTAATGAGTTAACATCATCTACTTCAATATAACCTGATGAGTTTTCAGCTTCTTTTCTAGTATCTTCAGAATTTACAAATCTATACAAAAATGGTGCCCCTATACTTTTAATTACTTTAGAATATGCACTTGAAGCAATTTGTGGTATAGCTTCATCGTCAGATGTAATTAGTTGTTGTAAAAATTCTAGTGATCTTGGATCTTTAAGTTCACCTAATGCCATTAAAACTTTTTCTCTTTCAACTAAGGATACAGAATTAAAAATATTAAACAAAGGGAATAAAAATCTGCTATCCTGAGATATTCCTGCAGATAATATAGTATCATCTCTAACATATCCAGTTCCAGTACGAATAATATCCAAAAATAAGGGATATAGCCTTCTGTCATGTGTTTTTGCTAGTTCTTGTACAGCATTACATCTAATTATATCATCTAATCCTTTATCAGTAGCCTTATTTACAAATTCTTGAAATAACAAATCTTCCATAAATTACTTATTAGTGGTAAACTTTATAAAACTTATGTCTTAACATCATCTTCTTTAGGCATATCAGCCTTCTTCTCAACCTTTTTCACAGGTTTAACTTTCTTTGTTTTCTTCTCATTCTCCTCTTTTATTTTCATCATTTTATATGCATAATTTACAGGATTTCTACAAGAATTACATATTGAATCCTCGCACTTTATCCCCATTGATTTATAATAACTATTATTATCACAATTTGGAGGCAATACTTTTTTATTCTGTCTTTTGAACCAACTAACTTGTGCTTTGATATATCCATCTCTTAATGGTTCATATGATCTTTTATTCCACTCTAATAAGAAATTCTCTATATCCTGATAATTCCACCCAACTGAAGATAAAAAATTATTTAATATGAATATAGCTCTCTTTCTTCCATCCTCTTTTACCCCGCTCATTAACTTAGTAATGCATGGTGGAAAGTTTTCAGGACTCATTGCTACTTTGCTTATCTCATATTTTCTTTCTTGTTTTTTTATCTCCTCTGCCAATACACTTGTCTCTTTTTTAGCCCAGTCAAATGCTTGTATAAGTAATTCTTTTGCATCATCTTTAGGAACAATATCTCTGTCTAAAAATTTTAATTCAACTTTTACATTCTCCATCTTAGCATTTTCTATATTAAAATCTTTTATTTCTTTTAATGGTATGCTTACTAATCCTGATTTTTCATTTACTGAATATGCACAACGAAATAAATGTCTGCTTGAAATTAATACAGAATCTATATCTACTAATTCATATGGGTCAAATTTCCCATTTACTATAACTTGATTAGATGTTTTTCCACAACTTTTTGCTAATTCTTCAACACTTCCTTTTTCTAATAATTTAGCTGTCAAGAATTCTTTTATCATATTTTTTAAATATTCAGATATTACTCTTATTCCATCTGGAAAATAATTTTTTATATCTATATTATTTACTTCTGAAGGGAATGCTTCAAATGGTATTGCTATATGCAGTCCATGGTTTCCGGAATATTTTATAGAATAACTTTTAACATTATGAAACTTCAAAGCTTCAATTAATAATTCTCCTGTTATGAATGAAAATTCTAAATTTTTACTATCTAGATCCAGCAAACAATCCCAACCTTTTCTATATTCATCTAATTTTCTTTTCTCTAATCCAGGCTCTAGCATCATTGGGTCTTTCCATCGTTCCTCGCTTATATGGAATGATGTCATCCCTTGTTTTATCAGATCTCTTACATCTCCTTCAAAATTTACTATCTCTGGTCTTCTCCCCCTAAAATCTTTAAACCATGCCTGTACTTCACGGTCTTTGCTTAATCTTAAGAATTCTTGTTGTACATCCTTTCTTGCATAATACTCTTTAACATCCATAGATAGTGTTATGTTTTATTGTTTAAAATGATTGTTATAGTTTAATATAAATAAAAAATATTACTTATGTTGTAATAGGTAATGAATCTCTAGGTCTTGCTACTCTTAAGTATGCTCTATAATTGTTTACATTTCTTGGTATTGAAATCATGAACTGGTCTGATTTAGAGTTAAATTTAGGATCAGATATTATTGCCCCATTTTTCGTTCTTAGATTTTCTTCTTTTCCTGAGATGTCAAATAATGTTCCTAAATTATTATATCTTATATCATTAGCGTTTACTCTATCTGAATCACTATGTCCTAAATATGTTATTCCTTGCGTAGAATTTTCAAAATATATTGTTACACTTCCATCTGTACTTGGATTAGTATTGCCGCTACTCATTAAAGTTATATTTCCTTTACCTGTTAATTTTGACCAAGCAACATCTACAAGCACTGAACTATCAAAATGTTGTAAATTAAATGAAGCTCTTGTTGTTGATATAGAGTTAAATGGTAAATATTCACTTCCAAGTTCTTTTCTGTATAATCTTAATCCAGAATTATTTACTGTTATTAATATACTATCAGTATATAATCCAGCAGCAAATAGTCCTTCATCTCTTTTCCCCACAGCTTTGAATTCTATAACTCTTGTTTGTCTTTTACTTCGATCATTATTCTCATCTGACAATGTTCTTACTACATCTGTTTTTATTGTATATTTCTGGAAGTCTTTATCTTCTTGATTTATTTTTTCAAATATTAAACATGCATAATTATTTGGTAAGCATAAATAATCTCCAGGATATAATGCATGTTTTACTAATGGATTTTCTGTCTCATCCCAATTATTTATGGATACTGCATTTTTAACTTCCATTGTTGGATTTGGTGTGTTTAAATTTTTAAGATTCCATGTATATATTGGATCTAAAGAGTCTTCTCCTATGAATGGATCTCCTGAATGATATATTTGAGTTTTATCTGTGCCTATGTACAATGTCACTTGGTCATTTCTTGTTCCATCTTGATCTATAATATTCTCAACCCATACTGTAATATTTATACTAGGGAAAACAAATGTTTTTTCAGTACGCTGATCAATAGTAAGTCTTTGTATTGGATTTCTTCCACTAACTTGCATCTGAATATCAGCATGACTTCCTGAGGTTCCTCTTAGTGTTACTACAGTTCTTATGCCATTAATATATACTACAGCACCGTTTCCTGCATTCAGAACTTGTTTTTCAACTAGATTTGTATTTATGGAATCCGCATCAGTTCTTTTTATTTTCAAAAATTTTCCTAAAAATGGCAGAATGATCGGATTAGTATAATAAGCATCTGATAAATATTCTCCACTTCTCAATGGTTCATCAAACTTGAATCTGTATCCAAAAGAGTTTGCAGGAATTTGTACAAATGCTCTTTCTTTCCATTCTTCGCTTCTGTCAAAAGTTAAACCAGTCTCTACAGTTGAACCATTATAAAACCCACTACTTAATAATATTTCTTCATGGAATCTATAATTATTATTGTTAATCTTTAATGTTGTATCTAACAATCCATCTACTTGATTATCTTGTAAAGTATTCCCAAAAGCATTTGAAGAATTTAATTGTGTTCCGATTAATAATTCTTCTCTATCTCCAGATCTAAATAAATCATCAGCAGTAAATGGACTCATACTATTTAATCCATATTTTACTTTTTTCTCAGGTTGTTGTGCTTTTCCTGGTTCTAATGCCTTTTTACATAATCCATTTCTTGCAGCATTACATAATTGACCTTGAGGACATGTTCCTTGTTGGTTTGGTCCGCCAGAACATAATCTAGGCATTACAAAATTTCCAGTATAACTATTTGCTTCAGAAGTATGACTAAATACTATTATTGATAGAACAAACATTAATCCTATAGAAACTCCTATGACCCACTCTTTTTGCATAATGAGTTTTAATAATAAATATATATATATATCTTTTGGTTTAAAATTTTTGTGTATAGCTGATAATGATTATTCAGATTTTTTCCATCCCTCTTCAAGTTCTTTTTCATAAGATTCAAAATCTATTTTTTTATTTTTTCTCCCAGTTTTTGCTATACTCTCAAGTATTTTTATAGGATCTGAAAGTTTTGTATTAATCATTCAAATAAGATAATATTTATTAAATTTATACTTTTCTAAATTAGGATTATTCAGGTTTCATCTTCTCTATCTGTTCTTGTAATTCCTGTATTGTCACCATTAATTCTTCTACCTGTACTTTCATATGATCTGTTAATGAACTTACTTCAGTTAACTGTTTTTTTACTGTCTCTCTTGCCTCATCAACTGTTTTCTCTACACACACTCCCGATCCTACATTCATTATGAACTTAGAAGTATCTTTTATTGTTCCTCTAATAAACAATCCATTTCCCATTGGTATTAATGTTTCCTGGTTTAACTCAACTTTTGTTATTGTCTCTATATTATCATCTATCTTATTTAATTCAGTTATATGTTTCTCTAGATTAGTGATGTTCTGTTGTAATTGTTGTATCTGATTTACTGTCATCTGGTATTCATAATATTTTTCTTTGATTTTTTGTTCGTTCATTTTTCTACTACATCAAATGTCCCGCAGTTTTCACAGCAATATACATAGGTATTATTTTTTTCTTCTATAAAATTAGAGTTGCTATCACAAACACTACACTTTATTGTCCTATTCATTTGCTTTCTTTTTTCTTAGCTTCTTTCTTAGGTTTTTCAACAGTTTTAGCTTTTGGTAATATAGCAGGTTTCTGGTGTAATTCTTTCTTAACTCTTGGTTGTCCATGTTTGTTTACTTTGAATCCTAAGTTATTTATTTCTTTTCTTAGTTCTTCACTTGTTGAACCTTTTCCTACTCTTACTTCTTTTCCTAAGAATTCTATATGTTTTACATTTACTTTTTTCTTTCTTGTATCTCCATCAACCATGAAAAATCCTTTCCCTAGATCCTCTGTTACTATTCCTACTCTTCCAGCATCTCTTCCTGCTATCTTCATTACTACATCTCCGATTTTAACCATTTCTCATCATCTCCGCTCTCTTGACTAGTTCTTTTCTTGAGCATTTACTGCATAAATGTCCGCCATACTTTCTTGAAGGAACTCTCTGTGACTTGCTTAATTTCTTTATCTGTGATGCAATTCCATGTGCTACTCCCTTTAATACATCTCCACAACTTTTGCATGTTAATTTTTGTGGTTTTCTCTTTCTATAATGTATTCTTACACCACCTGGTGCTTTTACAAATACTCTTCTGAAAGTTCTTGATCTTAATCCTGGACTTGTCATTCTTATTGCTCCTATTCGTAGAATGTGGATAAAACCTAGTATTTAAGAAGCTTTCTTTTTAACCTTTTAATGTACTTTTAGTATTTTTCTGAATATTATGCTGAATATTATTGATAATACAAAATATGTCCCAAACCATCCCATTAATCCAAAGAACTTAGGGTCATTTAATGCTTTAAAAGTGTCAGCGAACCATCTGAATAATAATATTATTGGTAATGCTGTATAGATTATTGGTTTTAATGCTAGTTCAAAGTTTTTAGGTATATCAGCCAGTTGTTGTTTGTGCATCTCTATTGCTTTTGGATCATTTGGTGCATATTTTTTTAGTTCTATCTGCATTGCTTTCTGATCATCTCTTATTTTTTTCAATGCTTCCTGGTCTGTTGTATATTTTTGTATGAGTGTTAATAAGAACTGTAATACAGCGATTATTACTACATACCCAATTGCGATATTAAGGTTTAATAATGCTCCAAGTGTAGGGTCTAATGCTCCGTGTACTATTGTCTTTACTATTGGTGCTTTATCCCATAATGCATTGAAGAATATTCCAAATAACATTACTCCTATCAATACTAAGAATACTTTTTTCATAATATATCGAAAATACTTTGGTTTAAATGTCTTTTTGTTCATTAAATAAGTAGATCTTTCAGAATTTCAATTAAATATTTAAACGGCTAAGGATATATAATAACATCTTACCATATTGGTAAACTAAAATGAAAGAAGAAATGAGAGTTTATTTGGATGAAGAAAGTGATTTTTTGGAGATTTCAGTAGGTACACCTTCAGATTCAATATCTATTGAAATTAAACCGGGAATTTTTATAAGAAAAGATGAAAAAACTCAGGAAGTTAAGAGTGTTGGGATTTTAAACTTTAAAAAGAGAGCTAAAGGAATTAATGAGATTATAGAATTTAAACTTCCTATCAAGATTGAGATGAGTTTAATATAATTTTACGAACTTTTTGTAAATCTTTCAGAAATTTTCAAGTAAGACTTATGAATTCTAGATTCTATAATAAATCAAAATGTTTAATAGCTTTAAAGAATATTATTTATCTATGAAAGATAAGAAATATTTTGTAGAAATTGTAATAAAAAAAGAGAAGCTTAGTGACAATAAGCTGATTTTTGTTGCAAATTGTCCTAGCCTAAATATAGCTAGTCAGGGAAAATCTACAGAAGAAGCAATCAATAATATTAAGGAAGCTATTGAACTTTATCTAGAGGAACAGCCAGAAAAGTTTGATGAATTATATAGCGGAGAACCTCCATTATTCTCTGTTATTGAGGTGACTAAAAATGCCAAAGCTTCCAATAGTATCAGGTAAAGATATTGTTAAAATTCTTCATAAAATAGGTTTTATACATATTAGAACACATGGAAGTCATGCTATATTAGTTAAACAATTATATAATAGCAAGATTACAATTCCTGTTCCTTTGCATGATGAACTTGCTAAGGGAACTTTAAAGAGTATTATGAATCAGGCTGGTTTAAGTTTAGAAGATTTGATTAAATTATTATAATTTATTTTCTTTTTAATTCTCTGTCTTCTTTGAAGAATTTTGCGTAACGTACACCAATCATACGACTAGTACACGGAGGAATCCCACTAAGACTAAGGCTCAATGCGGAGTCCCCGTTACGAGTGACAATATTTTCATCTTGAGTAGGACCATAGTATCCATGTCTTCCTTCACTAGTAAAAGTTGTTGGGTATCCAAAATCATTTACTTTATCGAATCTTTTATATCCTTCTGGTAGTGTTAACATTTTTCCTTCATTTCCAATTCTTACTTGTGACCTATTTATGATTCTATCAGTTAAAAATTCTCCTATTTCTTCCATTTCATTATAAGTAATTTTTGCCTGTTTTATTCCTTGTCCTGCTAGATATTCTATTTTTGGTATAACCAATCTTCTCATGAATCCATTTGGTAATAAATTCCCATCTAATCTATTTACAAGTTCTCTTGCATTTTCTTGGTTTATTCCAAAAATTCTTCTTTCATCATCAGTACCTAAATCTTTTGATACTCTCTCAACTTCTTCATCTAGTCTTAATAATTCTCTTGCTACAAATAATCTTGGTTTCTCAGCTAAATTAACATATCCTGCTTTTTTTAGAAACTCAACATATTCATCTGTAATAACTTGTTTAATATCCTCTGATTCAAATACATATCCGACTTCAAATTGATTAGTATCTAATATTCTCATAAAATTAACAATATAATAAGGTTTAAAAGCTTAACTTCCACCCATCATTTTCTTCATTGCTGGATGCATGTCCATCATGTGGTGTTTTGCTATATCCTCATATAATTTGTAGATTATCATTACTGCTAATAATATTCCTGTTCCTCTTGATAATGCCCCTAATAAATCTGCAGTTGCAGCAATTATTCCTATGAATAATCCTCCCATTATTGTTAAAGGGAATATATATCTTTGTAATACTTTCTCTAATATTCTCTCATCAGTTCTGAATCCTGCAATGCTTAGGCCAGATGCTCTTATCTGTTTTGCCTGACTTGCTGCATCCATTCCAGCTGTCTGTACCCAGAATATTGAAAAAATAACTGATCCTAATGCCAATATAGCTATGTATACTAATGCTCTTATTAAATCTAAATACACGAATGATCCTGTTAATATGTTTGTTACCAATTGTGGTCCGCTTAACCATGTGTTTAATTCTGTAGCTCCTGTTGATGATATTAATCCCCAGTTCTGTAATAATCCGCTTCCTAATTGTATATTAGCCAATAATGCTGATATTAGGATTACAGGAATGTTGCTTGTATACAAAAAATTTAACGGCCATCTCACTCCGAATCCTCTCACTCTTCCAAAGCTTAGTGGTATCTCTACTTTCATTGCTTGTGCATATACTGATATTACAAATACTAATACTGTTGCTATTATTGCTGCTATTGCGATTAATGCCTCTTTAGGTGCTCCGCTTAATAGTGATGTAAAGAATACTAAGAATGCTCCTACTGGTGGTTGTCCTGATCCGAATGCTAACTGCCCTATGCTGTTTAGTGGACTAAATGCTCTGACTACTACTTCTGAAGCTACCCCTCCAGCGATGAACAAGCTTATTCCTGATCCAAATCCGAATTTATTTATTACTTCATCCATGAATAATACTAAGAATCCTCCAACTATTAGTTGTCCTATTAATATTAACTGGAATGTAAAATATTGTGATGTCCCTGCTAATGCAGGATTTGGAGCTAATCCTCCCATGAATACATATACTCCTGCCTCGAATATTATAAAGAATATTGCTGCTATTTTTTGTAATCCTTGAAACTTTGATTTTCCTTCTTTTGTTGTTAAATCTAATTTTAATATTCCTGACCCTGATAATAATTGTAGTACTATTGAAGCTGTTACTATTGGTCCTATTCCTAATGACATTATTGAACCAAAGCTCGCTCCTAGAATTATTGATAATTGTTCAAATCTTGCTAATCCATTTTCTCCAAGACCATATAATGGTATTACAGATAATATAAAGAATGCTACAAGTATTATCAAGGTCCATTTCAGTTTTTCTTTGAATGGCCTATTTTTCTGCTCAGGGGTTTTTACCTGTGGCAGGAATGATAAAATATTAGTCAGCAGAGACATCTTCCTTGTTTAAAACAACACCGCCTTTTTCTTCGATTTTTGTGATTGCACTCTCTGAATAATGATCTGCTCTTACTTTAAGCTTTAGATTTAATTCCCCTCTTCCGAGTAATTTATTATATCCTAGATTGCTTAAATCAACAACATAAAAATCTCCCTCTTTAGTTACAAGTTTCTGTTTTACATACTTATCAATGTTTTTTTGTAAGTCAACAAGGTTTAGTGTTTTAATATGTACTAATTTTTTCTGAGGTCTTCTGAATCCTTTCTTTCCATAATAATCATTTCCATATAGGTTTAGTATTGTTGGTTTCTTCTGGTCTGCTCTCTTTCCTGATCCAGCCATTCCCTTTCCACCTCTATGTCCTGCCCCTCTGTGTTTCTTTTTTGCTCCCCATCCATGTGATGATGTCCCTCTCATTCTTGAATATTTGTTTCTTTTATTTATTGTCATTTTATTGTACTCCCATTGGAAGGTTTAATGCAGTTAATGTTTTTAGGAATGCTACTGCTACTACAAGTAATAATACACCAAGTATTAAGCATATTACATATGGTATTACATACATTAATACTGATGTTCTGAATTTTATTTTATGTACTTCAACTGTTCCGTATATTAATAGTATAAGACTGTATATTCCTATGAAGAAATTTACGAATGGTATCCATCCTAATAAAAATCTTGGTGTTCTTGTATAAACATATAATTGATATGTTTTAGAATAACTTTGTTTTCCATTAAATATTAATATCCATACATGTAATATTCCAGCCCATAAGAAACTGAATCCTAACATGAAAGGATAAGCAATTAAGTTCATAATAAAAATAAATAACATACTTTGTGTTGCATATGAATTTTTTGTGAATTGTGCTATTGAATCTAGACCAATCATCGAATAGAATTTTAAATATAATCCTTGTGCAAAATATCCTACTATTGAAACTACTACTATAAAGATTAATGAGAATACTGCATAATAGATAAATGCATTTTTTACTCCTTGTTCTTTCTGTATATTCTTAAAGTATTGTGTTGGTTTTGTTAATACATCTGTTGCTCTCTTTACGAAGTTCATATCATTCTCCTTAACAGATTATTTATATTATCTTTTCTATATCCTAATGCCCCACCTAGACTGAATTGTGTCTTTATTCCCTCTCTCTCAAATCCCCCTTTTGGTGGTGTTAATCTGAAATAGGTTTTTAATCCTGGGACATCTTTTAGTTTTATTTTATTATCAGCAAAGCTTTTTACAAACTGTTCAAAGCCCATTTTTGTTTTCTCTTTTAGATAATTTTCACT
Source organism: archaeon GW2011_AR18 (assembly GCA_000806155.1). Classification (GTDB taxonomy): domain Archaea; phylum Nanobdellota; class Nanobdellia; order SCGC-AAA011-G17; family GW2011-AR18; genus GW2011-AR18. Next base: position 24,605 of record JWKX01000005.1, on the reverse strand, counting down.
TATTAATTGGTTTCCTGCTAATCTCCCTCTCTTCTCTAATAATAATTTTAATGTCTGTTCATCTACCTCTCCCCATGTTACATAGTCCTTTAGTTTTACTAAAGCTCCCATATAACTAGGACTATTCTCTAATATTACACAGCTGTTTTTCTTTCTTAATTGTAGATAGTTCAAGCTTTGTTTATGTTCTGGGCTTAAGTGTATTCCCCCTCTGACCTGTATTACTGCTAGTTTCATTTTAATGCTCTGCTTTTCCCTCTACTAATCCTACCTCTTTTTCTGATCCCTCTTTCATCTTGAATGTTGTTAGATTCTTTAATGCATAATAGCATGCTTTTAATAAGTTTAGCTTTGTTGCTGTTATTCCCTCAGTTCTTGTGTAGACATCTTTCACTCCAGCTAATCCTAATAAGATTCCACATTTTCTCTCTGATTTTAATCCTGTTCCTCTTGGTGCTGGTGATAATTCTACTTTTACACTCCCGCTTTTTCCTGAGATTTTATATGGTATTGAATGCGGTGTTCTGCAGTCACATGCCCATGATCCGCATCCTCTTCTTATTTTTACTATGTTTAATTTTGCAGTTCTAATTGCTTTTTCTCTTGCAGGCACTGTCTCTTTTGCCCCGCCGAATCCTACTCCTACATAACCATCTTTGTTTCCTACTGCTGCAAATGCTGAGAACTTGATTGTGTTTCCCTCTGAGGTTTTTTTCTGTGTCTGTTTCCAGATGCTCTCTTTCCCACCGCCGAATTTTCCTTTGCTCTGTCCTACCTCTATTAATTCTACTGTCAGATCAGGTAATAATTTGTCAACTATCTCTGGTTCTAGTATTTTTGATCCGCTATCTAGTATCTCGCTTATATCCTTTATCTCCCCACTCTTGACCCTTCTTCCAAGTTCTGTTTTTGGTATCCAGTCTTCTATTGAATTTGATTTCATTACTGCCATTTTTCAAGTATTTTCTTTCTTACCTCATCATAATTTCCTTTTTTTAAATGCTGCCCTTTTATTCTCTCTTCACTTGGAATATATTCATCATTGCATGGTATTTTTACACTTACTTGCAATCCTTTTACTGCAGCAAATAAGCTTGATCCTTTTATTGCTCTATTTAATCCTAGATCTAATATTCCATCTTTGATTCCTTTCTTTTTCGCTTTTAATCCGCATAACATTCCTGTTAAGTAAGCACTTGTAGTATTCCCTCTATGTCCATTCCATCCAAATTTTAATAATTCTCTGCTATCAGCTGATACAAGGGTTTTATCTCCTGTAGGAGTATATTCTACAACCTGTACATGCATATTGCTTAATGTTCTTCTTACAACTATTCTTAATCTTCTTGAAGCAAGCAATCCAAGTCTGCTCTTATAGTCAGTCTTGCCCTCTCTCTTCCTCCTGTACTTTAGTGTGTAAGCTTTGTGTATTTTCATTTTTTATTCCATAAGTTATGTTCTGTCAGATATAATTTTATGTGTCTTGTGCTTCTGAAGAATCCACCCTTTGCTTTCTTTCTCAGTTGAGCATATATCTCTTGTGTGATTAAGTTTTTATTTAAATACTCTGTCATTTCTTCTCTCTGTGCTCTGATCTTGTTTACCCATAATATTTTCTTTCCTGATCTTGCTGTCTGTCTTCCCTTTCTTGATCCTACCCCTTTTCTTGCTCCCTTTCTTTTCTGCTTGATTGTATGCCTGGCCCAGAATCTTGAAACACCTTTCTTTTGCTTTATTAGAAGTGCTCCCTGCATGCTGAGTTTTCTTAAGTCATCTTTTGTGATTGCATCTTTGAAATCTTTCAATCTTGTAGGATCCATCCATACTCTTCCCTTTCCTGTCTTGAATATGCTTGAGGCTATTCTCTTCCTATTTCTTAGATTCATTTTGTTTTTCCTCTGATTTCTTTTCTTTCTCAGCAGCTTTTTTCTCAATCTCTAATTGTGATTTTGTCTTCTTTTCATCTCTTTTCTTATGATCCTGCTTTTTAGAATCTAAATTTTTCTTTACATTTTCTATAAATAAATTTACATCTTTTACATTATATACTCTTATCCCTTTTTCTTTCAGTTTTGATAATAATAATACCCTTTTCTTCAATCCTACATTTGCTGCAAGTATTGCTACTTCATCTTTATTTAATTTTTCAACTTGTTTTAAGTTTTCGACAAGTATTCCTTTTGATCCATCTCTTAGTAATCCTCTTGCATCTCTAGGACTTCCCCATCCTATTGATGGCATTATTGGATTTCCCCTGAAAGCGTTCCTCATTTTACTATGAAGACCTCTTGGGAATCTCCATCTTCCTTTGTTTTGAGGGTATACATTTACATTCTGCATCTCAAATTCTGGTTTCTTTGATTTTGCTTTGTTTCTTAATGTTAGTGATTGATTCATTTTTATTCCTCACCTGGTTTCTTTGTTATATATATTCCATCCTGGAATATTCTTCTGTCTCTGTTTGTTATTCTTGTTAACTGTTCTAGATCTGCAGCTGTCTGCCCTACTATTTCCTTGTCTAATCCTGTTACTGTAATAATATCTCCTTGTACATCTACTTTTGCTCCGTGTTTTACATTTACAGTTCTAGGAACTTTTTCTCCTAAGAAATTTTTTACTGCAAATTTGCCATTTGTATCTATAGTTACTGTCATTGGGAAATGTCCTGAACATACTTTAAGTTTTGCCGTATAGCCGTGTATTACACCATTTATAAGATTCTTTATATGTGATTGATATGAGTTTATATGCATCTTGTCTCTCTGTGATTGTTTCAGTCCGGATTTTAATGCAAGTGATACTATTTTAGCATCTGCTTTCATTGCAAATCTTGGATTCTCTATATCCCTTTTTATCTCTCCTTTTGGTCCTTTTACTATTAATGAATTTCCATGCACATTTGCAGTTACCCCTTCAGGTAATTCTACTTCCAGAGAATATGTTTTTTGAACCATTAGTAGCAGTAAGCAATAAGCTTTCCTCCAACCCCTTTATCCAATGCCTCTTTGTGTGTCATTACACCTTTTGATGTTGTCACGACAAAGAATCCTAATCCTTTTGCTGGCAAATATCTTTTCTCGAACATCTCATAATTCTTTTTTGTAAAAGAAAATCTTGGTTTTACAACTCCGCATTCGTTGATATTCTTGTTTAACTTTACAAGTATTGATCCACCTCTTGCATTGCTTGCACTATTGAATTCTGTGATATAACCATTAGTTTTCATCAGTTCCAGTATTGATACTACTAGATTTGAGAAAGGTTTTATTATGCATGTGCTCTTTCCTTTTTTCTCTGCATTCAGTATTGTTGTCAATGCATTTGATATTGGGTCATTCATCATTTTCGTTATTTTTAGCTGAACTTTTTAAAACCTAAGTTCTTAGCTTCCTCCCTGAAGCATGTCCTGCATAGATGTATTCCGTAGCTTCTTATATGTGCTCCGTATCTTCCGCAGATTCTGCATTTTCTTGTTCCTATTCCTGTTGTTCTTTTCTTAGGAGTATTATGTTTTTTGTATTTGTCAAGCTTTTGTTTTTTTGCTTCCAGTTGTACAAATGCTTTTCTATAATCGCTTGTAGTCATTCTGCCTCCTCAATATTGACACTGAATTTCTCTTTTAAGTATGATACAACATCCTCTCTTTTTATCTGATGTCTTGTCGGTATCTTCTTTTTCTGTAAGCTTCTGTTCTTTATTCTATATCCTGGTCTTGTCAATGTTACTGCAACTTCTAATCCTATTACTCCTATTGTTGCATCATATTTTACACCTGGTATTGTGATATACTCTTCTATTCCAAATGAGAAGTTTCCAAATGCGTCAATTTTTCTTGCTGGTAGCTTATTCTCTCTTGACATTAATAATCTCTGTAATATTTCTTCAGCTTTTTTTCCTCTTACTGTTACTTTGCATGCTATTGGTAATTTGGGTCTTACTCCCCATGTTGGGATTCTCTTGATGCTGCTTGTCTCAACAGGTTTTAGTCCTGTGATTGTCTGTAATAATTTTTTAGCATTGTTTAGTTTGTCTCCCGGACTTCCCACTCCAATGTTTAGTGTTATTTTCTCTATCCTGAGTTCTCTCATCTTGTTCATTCTTTTTCTCCCAAGCTTACTTCTGGTTTGTTTTTACCAACAGCAAATGCATAACTCATTAATGTTATATATTCTTTTCCGTCGATATCAACAACGACTTTAGGTTTTTCTAAATTTTTAACTTTGATAATATCTTTTATTGTTGCTAATTTTCCTATATGTTTTCCACCACTTAATAATGCTAATGAATTGTTTTCTAGTGGTATCTCTTTTACTACTTGTTTTTTTCCTAAGTCAAAGATTACACTATCTCCAATATTTAATTTTGTCTTATCGACTAATAAATTTCTCCCGTCATGGAATGTTAATTGTAATTTTCCTTTCTTGATTATTGTTTTTTTGACAACTTGTAGGATTTTTAGTTCACTATCTTTCTTTGTTATTTTTCTCAGTACTAATTCTCCATTATTATTCAATAAAACTCTATAAGATTCTCCTAATTTTTCTATTTCTACAATATCCATTAATCCTACACCATATTTATGGTCTAATCTGACTTTCTTATCTATAGTTACATTTTTTTCATATAAAATTTTATTAACTTCTTTTGTTGATATTGCATGTTTTAATACATTTTTTAGTATGTAATTTAATGTTAAGCTTCTGTGTAATGGGTGAGCTCCAGGTCTTGCTCTTGCTATCCATTTCTCTCCGCCTTTTCTTTCTACTCTCAACGTTTTTGGCGCTGCGATTGTTGCTAAGTGATTTCTTGCCATTTTTATTTCCTATCCATTAATTTTTTTCTCATCTTATCTTCCATGTTTAATTCCATGATCATTAATTTTGATGGATGTAAAGCAACTCTTACTTTGTTTCCATCTTTCTTTATTATATTTATTCCATCAACGTAAACTTTTCTGTGTTTTAGATCTACTTCAATTACTTTTCCGCTTTTTCCTTTGAATTGTCCTGACATTATTTTTACTTTATCATCTTTTCTGACTCCAACATTTTTCTTTCCATATTTTGTTTTCAGTTCTTTGGTCAATCTTGCTGACATTAATTTTTTTAATATATGTAATGGTGCATTGAATACATACTTTCTTTGTTTTCTTGGCTGCTTGCTGCTCTTCCAGTTTTTATTCCATAATGTTTTCATTTTATAGTACACTCTTCGCTATTTTTGCGACTGCCGGCCATCTTCCAACTACCTCTTTTGCAATTGGTCCTTTGACTATTGTCCCTTTGGGATTTCCTTTGTCATCTTTTATTATTACAGCTGCATTGTCCTCGAATTTTACTCTCATTCCGTCGCTTCTTCTGTATTCTTTTGTCTGTCTGACTATCACTGCATTCACTACTTTTTTTCTCATTTCTGGATTTCCATTTTTTACTGAAGCTGTGATATAATCCCCAACCCCTCCATATGGTTTTCTTCCCTTTACTGTTTTTCCCCCTTTGAATGATATTATACAGATTATTTTAGCTCCTGAATTATCAGCTGCTACTAACCTGCTGTTTTTCTGTAATCCTTTTACTACTCTTCCTTTTATTGCTTTCATTGTACTCTCTCAATTATTACAAAGTTTTTTGTTTTGCTTATTGGTCTGCATTCCACGACTTTTACTTTGTCTCCTTTTTTGATATTCATGCATGGTGGATTATGAACATGTAATCTGCTTTTTCTTTTTTCATATCTCTGATATTTTGGTAAATAAAATTGTCTTGTCCATTGTACTACTGCTGTTTTTTGTAAGTTTACTTTAGAGACCTCTGCCTCGAACATTCTTCCTCTTAGTGATAAGTTCCCATGAAATGCACAATGTTTATCATCGCATTCTTTTGTTGGTGCTTGTATTCCCAATCCAAGGTCTTTTGTTTTTTCTTTCATTTGATCTCCTTAACCACTATTGATTCAGGCTTGAATCCTGCTTTGATTAGTTCATCTCTTACTCTCCCGATATGGCTTCCCTGCAATTCTATTATTCCGTTTTTCATTGTTCCACCGCACGCAAGTTTGGATTTTAGTCTTTTCACGAGATCTTTAAGATTGATTGTTTTATCATCAAGGCCTGTGACCATTGTCGCTAATTTACCAAATCTTCTTTTTTCTGTGCTTATCGTTATCTTTTGTTCTTCTGTGGCTAATGCCTGACAAACACAAAGATCTTTTGGTAATCCGCAAACGTTGCAAACATCCATTTACTGGCTGGCACCTCCAGTTTTTTTCTGATTTTGAATTGTTAATATTCTTGCTACTGTTCTTTTTAATGCTCTGATCTTTCCAGGATTCTCTGGCTGTGTTCCTCTGCTTACCTGTGCTTTTAGTTTCATGATTTCTTTTCTCATATCATCGAGTCTCTTGTTCATTTCTTCATTATTCATTGTTTTTAATTGATCTTTTTTAAGCACTGCCATTTTGTTTTACTTCCTCAGTCTTCTCAGCTTTTTTTCTCTCTCTTTTTGGTTTTGCTTCCTTAGGAGTTTCTTTTACTTCCTCTTTAGGAACTTCTTTTTTTTCTTCTTTTATTTCTTTTACTTCAACAGCTTCTTTCTTAGTCATATCTTTATATGTTATGCTGTCTGGTAATATTACTTCAGGTCTTAGTATGCTTACTTTTATTCCGATTGTTCCTGATCTTAAATTACATGCCTCATGTGATCTATCCATGAAGTTCTCAGATATATCTCCTGATTTTTTTAAGTATCCTGCTAGGAATCTCCAACTCTTCGCTCTCTCTCCTGGAACTCCTCTTCCACCTATTACTATCTCTATTCCTTTAGCTCCTGCTTTTAAGGCATCATCTAATGCTTTATATGCCATTGCCTTGAATCTTTTTGGTCCGAACCTGTCAAATCCCATCATTATGTTTCTTGCAACTGATGCTGCATCTAAGTATGGATTTTCTATTTCTACTACCTCTAATTGTGGATTTTCTAAACTGAATTTTGTTTTTAATAATTCTGTTACCTTCTTGATATTTGCTCCTTTCTTTCCTACTATTAATCCTGGTTTTGAAGTATAAACACTTACTTTTTCTCCTAATGGGGTTCTCTGCATTTTTATATGGCTGCAACTCTGTCTTCCAAATACTGAGAATACAAAATTTTCAATCTCCTTCTCTCTCATCTTTTGTGCTACTATCTGTCTCTCAATCATTTATTTCTCTCCCCTGCTCTTAATTCAATGTGAGTATTTTTCATTTTCATTCTTCCCTTTCTTCCTGCTCTCCATTTTACCTCTCCTTTATCAGACTTTGCAAATTCTACATAAAGGTTATTTACACTCATCCCTTGGTTTGTAGCATTTGATTCTAGGGAATTTAATAATCTTATGAACATCTGGCTTGATTTTACAGGATATCTTCCAGGCCCTATCTTTCCCGGCTTATGTCCTAAATCAAAATTATGTACTCTTACAGGTAATGCAACATTTTGTTTTATTACATCTTCTAGGAATCTTCTCGCACTAGATAATTTCATTCCTCTTATCTTGTTGCATATCTCTAATGAGAATTTTGTGGATACATTTAAGCTCCTTCCCCGTACAACTGCATAATTTTTATTTTCCATGTTTATTTGACTGACATTGCAGCACTTGATTTTGTAGCTCCGATTCCTGGTGCTGAGTGCTCAACTTTTCTCCTTGTCATTGCAAATTCCCCGAGATAATGTCCTATCATTTCATGTGTGATTTCTACTGGAGAAAAAGCTTTTCCATTATATATTTGTATTAATATTCCAACCATCTCTGGTAATACTATCATCTCTCTGCAATGTGTTTTGATTGGTTTCTTTAATTTCCCCTCTTTGTATTTTTTTACTTTTAATAAAAATTTCTTTTGTGTCTCTGAGTTTCCTCTCTTTAATGATCTTCTCTGTCTTGAATTCATGAATGGTAGTACCTCTTTTGTATTTAGTTTCCCTAAATCTTCCATTGTTTTTCCTCTAAAGTATAATTCTTTTTTCATCTTTTCCTTCCTGTTCTCTTAGCATGTATCTGTCCTACTTTTCTTCCAGGTGGTGCAAATCTTGGTGGTACTGATGGTTTTCCCATATGTCTCCCTCTACCTGAACCAAATGGATGATCTACTGCGTTCTTTGCTACAGCAGATGTTATAGGGTATAATTTTCCTCTTGCTCTCATTGCATGCCATCTATTTCCTGCTTTGACAAATGGTTTGTCTGTTCTTCCTCCGCCTGCAACTATTCCTATTGTTGCCATGCAGTTTGAATTGAATATTTTCTCTTTCTTTGACGGCATTAATATTGTTACTCCATTTTTTGTTTTTGATAATATTTTCGCGAATGTTCCTGATGCTCTTACAAATCTTCCGCCATCACCTTTTATTTGTTCTATATTATATATTGAACTTCCATCTGGTATATCTAATAATGATAATGTGCATCCTGTTTTTATTTCAGCTCCCTTTCCTATAGATATAGTATCTCCAATAGCTATTCCTTCTGGAGCTATTATGTATCCTTCCTCTCCATCATCATATCTTACTAATGCTATTGGTGCTGAGTGTGCTGGACTATGTTCTAATGTTATTACAGTTCCGAAATGTGATTCATTTTGTATATTTGATTTGTTTCTTGCTTCCCCTTTGTATCTATGCCTTAGGCTGATGTATCTTCTTGTTCCTCTTCCTCTTGCCTGGCTTGTTATTCTTCTTCCCATTTTTACATCAATCCTAACCTAGTCATTATATCAATTGCCTGGTATTGTTTATTGATCTTTACATATATAATAATTTGTTCTCTTTTTCTATAAATCTTACTATCTTCTCTGTACTCAACGGATGTTTTAATACTTGACTTTGTTTCATTGTTTTCCTCTGAATAAATTTTCTTTTGATACTCTCTCTACTGCACTTTTTGTCCATATGCATTTTCTTGGTGTATCATGCCCTAATGTTAATAATTTTGCATTCAATCTGTTTACTTCTACAGCATCTACTCCAGGTAAATTTTTTAATGCATTCATAACATCACATTTCTTGCTTAATATGATTAATGCATTTTTCTTAAATCTCTTTGATCTTCCTCTGCTTTTTCCTCTTCCTGCCTTTTTTCTCTCTACTTTTTCATGGTCTATTCCCATCTTGTCAAATACTTTTACCAGATCTTTTGATTTTTTTACTGTCTCAAATTTATCCTCTACAACCATCATTAATCCTTTTGCAACACTCCCGTTTAGTGCGCTTCTTATTGCTTTTTTTCTCTCTTTTATATTGATTTTCTGAGCATATATCTTGAATGGTTTTGCTGGATGTGACTGCCTTCCCCCTCTTGTTCCTGGTGCTAAAGCTCCTACCCATCCGAATTGCATTCCTCTTCTCCACATTGTTTTTCTTGGAGCTCTTGATATTCCTTTTCCATATGATCCTTTGTAATCCCTTCTTCTTCTTGATAATTTTGCACTTACTCCCATTCCTGCTTTTGCCATTGCACCATATGGTGTTCTGTTATGGCTCTCTACTGCAAGTATTGCTCTTTTTACTAAGTCAGGTTCATATTCTTCATTGAATTGTTCTGGTAATTCTATACTCCCAGTTTTTGTTCCCTCTAATGTATAAACATCTGCTTTCATTGTATGATCCTCTGGTAAATACTTGGAAATATTATTTTCATTGTTTGCTCTCCGTACTTACGTATGTCAATTCTATCTGATTTCCTAAATGTTTTACTGCTCTTATGTTCTTTGTGAACGTAACTAATCTGTTTCTTGATCCAGGTACTGATCCTTTTAATAATACATAATCACTTCTTACCAATCCATAATGCATGAATCCCCCTTTTGGATTTACTTTTGTTGGGTTGCTATCAATTAATATTAGATCTTTATTATATTCTGTCCTTAGATTATATCCCATTCTTCCGCAGGCTGGTACTCCCCATAAGATTTTTCTTGGATTTAATGGTCCGTATACTACTCCTCTTCTTTTCTTTTCTGCTTTGTGCTGTTTTAATTCAGCTCCGCTTCTCTTGATTACTCCCTGGAATCCTTTTCCTTTTGTTACTGAATGTACATCTACTTTTATTCCGCTCTTTAATACATCTGAAACTTTTATTTCTTTGTCTAGTAATGTTTTTGCATAATCTAATTTTGCTTTAGTATCATTTCCGCCTATTGCTAACTCAAATAATTCCGGTGTCTTTTTTCCTAATCCTGATTTGTATGGTTGTGTATAGACATTTACTCTTACATCTGCATATTCTGCAATTGTTGGTTCTATACCTGTTAGTGTTGATTTTTGTTTTTTTACTAGATCTACTTTTCTTCCTAAATACTTGTCTTGCTTTGGATTTACTACTTCTGTCATTAGTTTCAACCCGTAATTGTCTTTTTTGTAGAATCTTATAGAATAAATTTTTAATGGTGGACATTCAAGGACTGTTACAGGCCACATTACCTCATCACCTTTTGTGTGTGATCCTGGTCTTGTATCTTTTACTGTAACATGTGTCATTCCAGCTTTATATCCTGCAAAACCTAGCAAACTTACGTTTTTATCCTTAGACCATGATTTGATTTTTGCATACTGTCTTTTAGCTTTTCTCTTCGGCCAGAACTGCAGGCTTCCTTTTCTTGGTCTTCTTACGTTTGCCATTGTGTTTTTTCTTTGTGACTTTTATACCTATTATAAAGCTTTTGCTTTAATACTCTCTAATCTCCTTATTTCTAAGGCTTTCACTATTTACCTACTAGAAGTCAACGGCTATATACATCAGTAAGTATTAAAATGTATTTTGGGGGTATTTATAAAGATTACTATGACTTAGATTTCACAATATAAAATAAAGTACAACAGGTAATATCAGACACCCCATTAGATGTGTATTCTCTATCTCTAATAATTTAGGCATTATCCCTATGAATGTTGCAGTTACTAATACTATTACTCCAACATATCCTGTCATTATTATTACGAGTATTAACAAGAATAAAATTATCGTTATGCATAATTTTGAATAATTTATTTTTGTTATTATCTTTGAAAAAACTGTAGATAACTTCAGTACTAATATTACTGCAATGAATGCTGCAACTAATGAACAACTTAATAATAAAATTAAATATATTAATGTGAATTTATCAACAAAATTTGATATTACGACAACAGCTCCATTCCTTGCTTTATCTATACTGAATAATGCTATGAAACTTAATACCATTGATATTGTATTTATTGAATTGTTTAGTATAATATATTCTCTCTCATCTTTTGTTTTAGATATTATTGATGCCACTAATGTTGTATGAGAATTTGTTAATCCAGGTAAGAAGCTTGTTAATACAGATGAGATTAGACTGACTACTGTATTTTTAGTTAATGTTATTTTATCTATTATTATTTTTGTTATCTTTTCTTGTATTGGTATTTTTGTTTCTGTTTTCAGGCTTATCATCAATGAACTTGTCCCGAATAATCCTGATAATAATGGGAATAATGGTTGATCTAATGTTTTTATATTGAATACAACTACCCCTAATACTCCTGTTATTGTGAATAATATTGCTGCTGATAATTTATTCTTTGATGTCCAGATTATATAGAGGCTTATGAAGATTAATAATGCTGCTATATAATTCTTTATTACTGGATAGCTCAATGTTACAATATAATATACTACTGGTGCTAATATTACTGAGACTAATAATCCGAAATAACTTCCTATTGTTGCTAATCTTATTGCCTCTCCTGCTTTTCCTTCTAATAATAATCTATGTGCAGGTAGTGCCGCTATTGCATTCTCGCTGTTTGGCGCTCCTAAGAATGTGCTTGGTAATATATCTAAGAATGTATGTGTTATTGCCATGCTTGTTATAGTGATTACTAAAAAGATTACGTCTGTATAATTTAATAAAAAAGTTGATATAGAAAATATTAATGCTGATACTAAGTTTATATGTACTCCGGGCGTTATTCCTGTTATTGTTCCTAAGATGCATCCGATTATTATTGCTAATAATATTTCTAGTATCATCTAATTATTTGTTTTTAGAATTTAATAATCTATTTTAGATTTTTCTGCAAAGTTTTCAGGATTTTTGTAAATAATAAAGTTTTAAAAGCTTAACTTTCAGTTATCGTATAAAATTCTCTTCTAAGAATGATATCATTTCTGTATTTTCTGAAAATTTATATGCTGAATATGCATTATCTACTTCTGCATTTCTTATATATGCCTCTCCTACTTTATCCATTCCCTGTTTATCATTTGCATATTTAAAGCAATTATATGCATGTCCTAATTTGTTTTTAGTAATTAATTCATGTCCTAATTTTTTTAATCTCTCAAAATTCTTTGTTAAATATAATGTTTTTATTGCCTCTTCATAGAATTCTTTTAACAGCATATTCTCTGCCGTCTTATCAAATTCTTTTTTTAGATTTTCAGATAATGCTTCTGTCTCTATATCTTTCATATCTTTTTTTAATAAAGATTTAAGAAATAATGTGTAGTCTTCCATTACTTAGACGTACACTCTTGTTATCAAGTCTTTTTCAGCAAAATTCTCTTTGATGAATTGTACCATCATCTCATTCTTTGCTGCTTGGTATGCTCTTAATGCATTTGCTAGTAATCCTATTTTCATGAACTCTTCCCCAACTCTGTTTAACTTCTCTAAGTCTTCTCCAAGCTCATATGCTCTTGCTGCATGTATGTAATCTTTTTGACTAAAGCATTTTTCTCCTATGCTTAATAATTTTGCTTTATTATCTAATGCACTGAATACTTCTATTGCAAATTCTAATTTTCCTTTTTCCAGACAATAATCTCCTACCTTGTTTAATTTATCCTGGTCTCCAGCTGCTTTGAATGCTGCTATTGCTTCAGCTAAGTGTCCCTCATCTAGGCATTTCTCTCCAGCTTTTAGTAATTTTTCTTTATCTTCAGCTAATTTGTATGCTTCTATTGCTGCTCCGAATAATCCTAATTTAACATGATCATCACCTATAGAAATTAATCTTACCCTGTTTCCAGTCATCTTGAATACTCTTATAGCATCAACTAATTGATTTCTTTTTAAATATTCTTCAGCTGCTGCATTTAGTAATTCTTTTTTCTTATCATCGCTAAACATTGATAAGTTAACATTTTCCAAGCCTTTTTTCATTAATGCTGGTATAATTTTACTGAAAGGATTATCATCTGTCTTAGCTGAATATTCTTCAACCATCTTCGAAACATCTCTTTTTATATAGTCAACCATTTTTTTCTCGTATTTATTAAGGTTAGTCCTCTTGGATTTAAATAATTATCTGTTATGGAATAGTAATGTTATTTTTATATTAATTTATAGATGGTGTTATACTTGTACAGTTCTTATTGTTTCAGCATTGACTTGTAATTTGCCCTCTCTTATTGTTAATTTTCCATCAACTTCTGCTATGCTCCCTTTTTTTACAGAGAATTTGTTATCAAATACTACAACACTTATCTTTCCTGTATTGTCTTCTATTTCTATTATCTTTATACTCCCAAATGTTTGTATATTCTGTATATATCCTTTTATCTTTACATTCTTGTCTAGTGACTTTTTATCAAGTTTAGCTATGTTGCTCTCCTCTAGTGTGATTACATTCCCAAGTATTATCAGTATGCCTACACCTATTGCAGCAACTATAAAGCTTATCTTTAGTAATGTTGTATCTTCCATATAGTTATATATTCTAAATTATTTAAATAGCTCTTGGTGTTTTTTCCGTAAATCCTTCAGTTTTTTAGTAAGTTTTCTAGATTTTTTGTAAAAATAGGTTATAATATTATATAACTAGAATTTTTCTTCTAATCTTTCTGCTGTAAATTTTTTTGCGACGCTTACCCCGAGCACATCGTTAAAATTGGCAGGAGTCCAGTCAAGATTAAGGTCCAACCCGGAGCCCCTGTTACGAATGACAGCAAGAGTATTTATTTTAGGATCAATATAAAAGTAACTATTACTTAATTCCGGAACTGGTGTTTGTCCAACACTTTTTGGTAATCCTGTTCTCTCATCAAATTCCTGAATATATCCATCTTTTTTAGGAAGCCAACTTACAGGTATAATCTCTTTTTCATAACCCATCGCTAAATCAAATTCATCATGAACTTTAGAAACATTAACAACTAATGGAGTATTACCGTTTAGATTGTGAACTTGTGTTTTATTAAATCTTGCAAATTTCATTTTTGAAGTTAAGCTTTCATAATATCTTCTTAATCTCTCGTCTTCTTGATGTTCTCTTGCATAAGAGTAAGTATAATTATATTCAGCAGATGACATCACATCCCATCCAAGTTTTTGTGCTGTTCTTATTGCTTGATACTGATTAACACAAACTAATGCTCTTCCATTAATTTGTAATTCATGTGTTTGTAATATTAATCCATTTCCTCTATCATCTGTTGGTATGAATGCTTCATCATCCTTTAATACTAGTAATTCACTTTGCATAAAATAAACAATTACTAAAGATTTAAAAGCTTAATTATTCATTTTTAGTAAGTTTTATTAATATTTAGACTATTTTTATTGTATGGGGATTTTATCTAAGAAGAAAGAACAGGTTTTAGAGAAGGATATAGCTCCTACATCTATCCATGAGGAAAATCAGTTGCTTAAGAGTAGTCTAAGTTATCTTAAGACAGAACTTAGCAAATTCAAGGAGCTTCCTTTATTGGTTTGTGAAGCTCGTAAAGTTTTAGATAATAAAGTTATGATCAAAGTTCCTAATGGATCTCAGTTTTTAGTTAATATCTCAGGTAATATAAAAGTTGAAACTGGCGACACTGTATTAGTTGAACAAAGATCCCTTACAGTTGTTCAGAAGTTGGAAAAATCTAGGACTTTTGATATTGAAGACTTTGTTATTGTTGAAAAACCTAATATTAATTGGAGTGATGTTGGCGGCTTGGAAGAGCAGATTAATGAAATTAAAGAGGTTGTTGAATTGCCATTGCTTAAACCTGAGATTTTCAAGAATATTGGTATAGAACCTCCTAAAGGCATTTTATTATATGGTCCTCCTGGTACTGGTAAGACTTTATTAGCTAAAGCTGTTGCTACTAGTGCTAAGGCTACTTTTATTGAGATTGTTGCCTCTGAACTTGTCCAGAAATTCATTGGTGAAGGTGCTAAGTTAGTTAGGGAAATTTTCTCTCTTGCTAGGGAAAAAGCTCCTAGTATTATTTTCATTGATGAGATTGATGCTCTTGCAGCTGAACGTCTTGATGCTGGAGTTTCTGGTGAGCGTGAAGTCCAGAGGACATTTATGCAATTATTGACTGAGATTGATGGTTTTAAAAGTTTAGATAACGTTAAGATTATTGGTGCTACTAACAGATTTGATGTTCTTGATCCTGCTTTATTGCGTCCTGGAAGATTTGATAGATTAATAGAGATTCCTTTGCCAGATGAAAAAGCAAGGATGCAGATACTAAAGATTCACAGCAAGAGGATGAAACTTAATGATGTTGATTATGATGAGATAGTTTCTAAGATTGAAGGTTTCAATGGAGCTGAAGTAAGAGCTATATGTACTGAAGCAGGTTACTTTGCTATACGTGAGAATAGGAACTCTATAAACCATGATGATTTCTCTAAGGCTGTTGAGAAGCTTTCAGGAAAATCTGATGATGAAGAATATGCTGAGATTTATGGATAGATTTTTATAATAAAAACTCAATTTATCTTCATGAGAATATTCATTGCTGTAGATCTTGATGATTCTGTTAAGGATTATGTATATGAATTACAGAGAAAACTGAGATCCACTAATATTAAAATAAATTTTGTTGCTAAAAGGAATCTTCATCTTACATTAAAATTTCTTGGTGAGATTAAGGAACAGCAATTAGTTGAAATTAAAAAAATTCTCTCAGAAGTAAAAATGAAAAAGTTCACGTTAAATATTAATTCTATTGGTATTTTTCCTAATGAATATGATCCTAAGATCTTATGGATTGGTCTAGAACCAGAAGATAAGATTAAAGAACTTCAAAGACTTGTTGATGAATCACTTTTAGGTTATGGTAAGCAGGAATTGAAATTTAAATCTCATATTACTATTGGCAGGATTAAATCTATTAAGGATAAAAAAGAATTTTTAGGTTCTATTGATATAAATATTGAAAAACTAAAATCAAAAGTTGTTAACTTTAAACTTTACAGGAGCATTTTATCTAAAGACGGTCCTAGATATGAACTTTTAGAAACATATAATTTAAAATAACAATATTTATTAAGTTAAAATTAAGTATATTATTTTTAATGGAATATGCTATCTTTATGGAACTTCTTGTTCATGATGGTATCAAATCTTTTAATTCTCATGATGGTCTTTTCAGGTTTGAATCTAAAGTTAGTGTTGATGATCTTGTAAAGGAGGCTTTATGGTATGAGGTTGAAGGTTTTAATAGGAATGATATAAGAGATTTAGCTTTCAGTTTTTATAAAGATTATTTTATGCCTGCTATTGAAAGATATGTTAGGAAGAATAGATTCTCAAAGATTAAATATCAAGATGATATAGCTGAACTAAAAAGTTATATGCGTGGTTACATGAAAACTTGGATAGATGCTGCTTAATGTTCATATAATTCTTCAAATATTTTTTTTAATTCTTTTGCCTTTATTTTTCCTATCTTCTCTACTTCTTGTAATTCTTCTTCTGTTGCATTCACTATTCCTTTTATTGTCTTGAATTCTTTCAATAATGATCTTGCTATTGTTGGTCCTATTCCAGGCAGACTTTCTATTATGCATATCTGTTTTTCTTTTAATGTTAATGGTGTTCTTTTAGGTAACAAACTTAATGGTGATCTTGGTTTCTCTAATCTTCTTGCTATTAATGCAATATATTTTACTGTATCTCTATAACTTTGTGTATGTATTATTGGTATCTGGAAATCTACGGCTATTGTTGAAATTATTCCTCTTATTGAATTTGGATGGAAATCTCTTAATGCATAGATATTATCATCTCCTTCTATTATTATTAGTGGCACATCAAAGTTTTGTTTTAGTAATATTGCTTGATTCAATAATCTTTTATCAATTATAGAATTCAATAGATCCTGCATTGTCTTTCTCTCTATTCCTACACTCTGTTCTCTTCCATCTAATGTTTTTGTCTGTATTATGAAATCAGCTATATCTAATTGTTTTGTTTCTACTTCTATCTCTTCTTTTAATAGTTCTTTGACTAATTCTTTGTTCTCTCTTGTATCTATTATTACTTTAGCCATGCTAAAAACCTCTGGTTTTGGTATTAAAAATTTTATTTTTCATTTTTATTTGAAGTCATTTAACGAATTTTGTTTTACTGATATTCCTTTATCTTTCATTTTATATAAGATATTCTTCATTTTTGTCTCATCTTTTTTGCTTTTCCAGTAATATGCGGCATCTATTGTTCCCTTTGTTACCAAAAATATTACTTTTCCCTCTTTCATTCTTCCTACTCTTCCTGCTCTCTGTATTTTTCTTATTGATGATGGTGTATTATCATAGAATATTGCTATATCAGCCTCTTTGATGCTCAATCCCTCTTCTCCTATTGATGTTGTGATCAAACAATTATATACCCCATCATTGAATTGTTTTATTGATTCTATCTGTTCCTTTTGTGTTAATCCTAAATTTTGTCCTACTAGTTTTATTGCTCTTATTCCTGAATTATTTAATAGATTATAGATATTATCTACTGTATTTCTATATGTTGCAAATATTATTATTCTGAAGTTTTTATTTGTTTCTAGATTATTCTTGATGATTTCCAGTAATTTATTGAATTTAGGATGTTCTATGTCTTGTTCTTTTAATTTATCTAATTCTTTTCTGGCTTCTATTATTTTTGGATTTGCTAATATTGTCTTTGATGCTTTACTGGTTTCAGTTTCTAGTTTTTTTAAGAAATAATTTAATGATTTTACTCCCTGTGTTTCTAATGTCTCTAGCATGTAACTTAATTTTAATAATTGTGCTACTAATGACATTCCATAGAATGCTGATTGATTGTTTCTTTGTATCTCTCCTTGCAATCTTCTTTGTAATAAAATTAGATCTGTTTTATTAACAACACTTAATGGTTTATAAATTCCAAAACTTTTTACATTTTCTAATCTCTCTTTGTAATAATCCTTTATCATTGTATGTATTCTTTTTAGTTGTTCTGGAAATTCTATTTCTACATATTCTGCATCTTTTTTTTGTACATGTTCTTTTACATCCTCATCACTTTCAGAACGTATTTCAACAGCTGTTATTCCTAGATTTTCGCATATCTCATCTATCTTTGCTTTTGTGTTTCCTGGTGATGCTGTTAATGCTAATATTCTTGATGTTCCTTTTTCTGATAAATTCTTACTTACAATTGTATTTGCAAATTTCTGTCTTGACCTATGTGCTTCATCTATTACCAACAATCCGATTTTATCTAGATCTATTCTGTTATTTTCTATATCTTTTTGAACAGTTTGAGGTGTTGCGATTATTATTTGTGAATCTTCATATTTTACATCTCTTTTGCTTGCATGTGTTTCTCCTGTTAATAATATTATTTTTTCTTTATCTATATCTAGACATTCCTGGAATTCTTTTGTTATCTGGTCTGCTAATGGTCTTGTAGGAGTTAATACTATTACTTTTGCTTCAGGTCTTTTATCTAAAACTTCAGCAGCTAACATTATTGCAATCTTTGTTTTCCCCAATCCAGTTGGTATGCAAACAAGTGTATTATTTGCTTTGCAAGTATTTAAAATATTTAATTGGTAAGTCCTAGGAGTAAAATTTCTTATTTGCATTTAATAGATTAAGTTAATAGAATATTTAAATATTGGTAATAGTTTTATATTCCCCACATCTCTTTGAATGATTTTGGTCTTTCAATTCCTATTTGTGCTAAATAGATCATTAATTTGCCATAATGTAATTGTTCATGTTGCATTAACCATGATAATATAGAAATTTTATTCGTTTTATTGCCAAAGAATTTCACACCCTTTATTTCATTATTATTTATTACTTTTAAGATATTTTTATTTGTAGATTCTAATTTTTTAATAAGATCATTTTTTGTTAATTTCTCAACTTGAGACATAGGTTGTTGTTCTGTTTCTCCATTTAGTTCTCCTTTATTTAATCCTTTCATATACATCTCTCTTGTAGTTAATATGCAAGAAAATTCCCATGCAAATGTTGTAAATCTTTTTCCAAATGGTTTTTTATTATAAAAATTATCAGGTATTGATTTTAATATATCAACTGTAACTTTATTGCACTGTTTCCAATTATTTAAAAAATCTTTTTCAAGTTGTTTAGTTTCCATTTTTTTAATTTAAGTTCTCTATTTTATTAAGTATATCATCTAATTTATTCTTTATCTTTATATAAAATATTCTTGATGATATTGAAATTATTATAAAACCAATTATTCCTAGTAAATAATATTTCTGTATTATCATTGTCACTAAAAATGTAATTAATGTTATAGTGCCTAAAGTATATAGTATTATAGCTTTTTGTGATTCAAATTTATATTCCATATCTAGTCTATTCTTTTTAAGCAGAATTTTTTCCATTTATATCACCTTTTTTAATATTCCAAGACTTAAAGAAACAGATAATGCAGACAATATTAACCACCCTAGATTATCTAATATCCTGCTTGTATTATTCAATACTAAAAACAAGCCTACAACACCTAACAAGCCTAAAAATATTCCCAATGATGTTAATAATACATCCAAAGTATCATTTTTTATCATTATCATTTAGATTCCTCCATGAATTTAAGTTTTTCCTTATCTAATTTTATCCTGCAATACCTGTCTTTCCAGTATACAACATGCGAGCTTTGTTTCTCATAAAGAGCTAATGCTATTCTCAATTTATTCCTATTATGTAATCTCTCTTCCTGTATTATATTCTCAGAAATCTTCAAACACTCTTTTATTAGTTTAATATTATATTCTAAAGCCTCTTTCTCTATTTCTCTTTCCTCATCATCTGTTAATTTTACCTCTTTAGTTATTCTTGGTAAATGTATTAATTTGTAATAGACCATAAATAAAATAAGAAATTAAAATTAAAAAAGATTTAGGAAAATTTCCCGAAAATCTTACAATAATTCTGAAATATTTTCGATATGTTCAGCGATTTTGTTTCCGTTATCAGTTAAAGATATTGTCTTTATTCTTCCGTGCTTCTCAAATGTCACAAGTTTTGCTTTTTCCATTTCTTGTAATATTTTTACAGCATGAGAATAAGTGCAATCAACTTCTTTAGCTAATACGGATCCATATCTGTTTTTCTGGCTTTTTCTCAAAGCTACTAAGATCATAGCAGGCTTTCTTCTGAAAAAAACCTCAAACATTTCTGTATTATCATTCTTTTTATTTGCTGGCAACAAGTATAACAACCCCCTTGAAGTTATACACCCTTTTTTTTAACTTTATCACAACTCTTTTTTCCCTATGTTGTTGAAAATGAATTGCTTGTATTTAAACCTTTCTTTGAAAAGTATATTTTAAAAGCAATATGTTTATTACTACTGTTAAATTATAAAAACACTAAATTAATTCATAACCTTTAAATAACAAATAATAACTTTTAACATATGCTTGATATTAGATTATTTAGAGAATCACCAGAAATAATTAAAGCAAGTCAGAAAAAGAGAGGATTATCAACAGAGAGTATAGATAAAATAATAGAATTAGACAGAAAATGGCGTAATCTAAAAGAAGAAGTTGATAAATTAAGAAGCAGAAGAAATACAATATCATTAGAAATAAACACTGCAAAAAAACAGAATAAAGATATTAATCATTTATTAAAAGAAGCAAAAGAGATTCCTCAGTTATTGCAGGAAAAAGAAAAATTAATGGACTCTCTAAATCAAGAGAGAGATAATATTTTAAAAGAAATACCTAACTTGGTTGATAAAAGTGTTCCTGTTGGTGACGCTTCAAAAAATAAAGTTATCGAAGAATGGGGCGAAATCCCAAAATTAAAATTTACACCTAAGGATCATGCAGAGATTCTAGAATCTTTAGATTTATTAGACACTCAAACAGCATCAAATGTTGCAGGTTCAAGATTTTATTATTTAAAAGGAGATTTAGTAAGATTAAATTATGCAATGATATGCCTGGCTCTTGATTTTCTAAAGAAGAAAAAATTTACTTTAATGCAGCCTCCTTTCATGTTAAGAAAGAATGTTCTCGAAGGTGCAATTCCTTTAGGTGCATTTGAAGAGATGATTTACAAGATCGAAGGAGAAGACCTTTACTTGATTGGAACAGCAGAACATGCAATTAATGGTTATTATTATAATAAAGAAATAAAACAAACAGAACTTCCTTTAAGGTTTGCAGGTATATCGACATGTTTTAGGAAAGAACTTGGTGCTCATGGAAAAGATACTAAGGGAATATTTAGAGTCCATCAATTTGAAAAAGTTGAACAGTTTGTTTTCTGTAAACCTGAAGATGCTTGGAAAGAATTTGAACTGATATTAGATAACTCAAGACAATTATTGAAAGCTCTTGAAATTCCTTTTAGGTTTATTGTATTATCATCAGGTGATATGGGAAAGGTTCCAGTAAAGACTATAGATTTTGAATGTTTCTTCCCATCTCAAAATGCATATCGTGAATTAGGTTCTTGTTCAAACTGTACAGATTATCAGGCAAGAAGAAGTAATATTAAGTATCAGGATGGAAATGAAATGAAGTTTGTTTATACACTAAATAATACAGCAATTTCTACAGCTAGGATGATGGATTGTTTTGTTGATAATCATCAACAGGCAGATGGTTCAATTAAGATTCCAAAAGCATTATGGAAATATACAGGTTTTAAGCAAATAAAATTTTTAAAAACTAAGAAGAAAAAGTAATAACCGAAAGTAATATAAAAGTATAAATAAAAATAATACTATGGAAAAAAAACCTTTAAGTAAAGATCAGGATTTCGAGACAGAAGATAAGAAGGCAGACATTTACGATGAAGAAGGTCGTGATGAATTAGAGCAGAATGATGAAATTACAGAATCAGAAGAAGGTTTCGTTGAAGGTTTTGAAGAGGGAGAACATGAAGCTATTTGTGGTGAATGTGGTGTTGTTTTAGTTGATAAAGATATTATTGAAGAAGACTTTGATGGTAAACATTACTTATTCTGCAGCCAAGAATGCGCATCTGCTTTCGAGACAGGAAAGAAAAGAAAACAAGGACGTTTAAATAAAACTTTTAAAGGTTAATCACTATTAGGCCTATAATCATTAATATCTATTTTATATTTTTTTAATTTATAATGAAGAACAGATCTAGGCAGGCCTAAGGTTTTAGCAGTTTCGCTGATATTGCCAGAAAATATTTTTAAATTCTCAATTATAAGGCCCTTTTCCAAATCACTTCTGCCATTTAAAGAATTATCAGCGTTAAAATTTTCTTCATTTAAAAATTCAAAATGTCTAGTATATAATATATTATCCTTATCTTCTTCATCAACACCATATAATGCGCAGGCTCTTATTATAGAATTTTCTAATTGTCTTATATTTCCAGGCCAATGGTAATTACTCAATGTGTTAATAGCATCCCCATAAAGATAAAATTCTTTTCCACTTTTTTCAGATTCTTTTCCACAGAAGTACTTAGATAATAATTCAATATCACTACCTCTATCTCTTAATGACGGAACTTGTATAGGAACCTGAACAATTCTATAATAGAAATCCTCTCTTAATAATCCCTCTAGTTTTCTGCTTGAAGCAGTGACAAGTCTAAAGTTTGTATCTCTTGGTTTTGAAGCAACTCCTCCAATTCTTACAATTTTCCTTTCCTGTAAAGCTCTTAATAGTGCAACTTGCACTCTAGGAGGCATCTCAGTAATCTCATCTAAGAATAAAGTTCCATTATGAGCCTGTTCTAATAATCCAGGATAAGCGTCTACACCTGTAGCTCTCCCTTTTTCAGCTCCAAACAGTTCAGCTTCAAGTAGACTTTCAGTAAAAACACCACAATTAGAAGCAATAAATAGATTCTCTTTTCTAAAACTATAATCATGTAAAGCTCTTGCTGTAAACTCTTTTCCTGTCCCGCTCTCCCCTTGTATATTCACACTTGCATCAGAAGAAGCTAGATGTTCGATAATTTTACATAAGTGTTTTATGGAAGGATGTTCTCCAACAAATCCAAATTCATTAGGTTGTATTTCAATAAGATATGGATGTGTCATTTAAAAAAGCATCAGAATAAAACTTATAAACGTATTGCCATTATATATTATATGGAAAAGAAACTTAAGATATTAGCAGCTAGTGATCTTCACGGAGATAGTTCTCAATTCAAGAGATTAGCAGATAAAGCTGAAAAAGAGAATGTAGATTTAGTAATATTATGCGGAGATCTGACAAGTCCTGTTCAATCTAAAAACTTGATTCAACCTTTCAAAGATAAAAATAAAAGAGTTCTCTTAGTTCATGGCAATCATGATGGTATTCTTACTGGTGAATTCCTTTCTGAATTTTATAAGATCAAGAATCTTCATTCATCAACAGCTAATTATTATAATGTAGGTATTTTTGGTTGTGGTGGTGCTAATGTTGGTATAGATGCTATGTCTGAGAATGAAATTTTTGATACATTAAGGAATAATTTCAAAGAAGTTAAAGACTTTAAGAAAAAGATTATGGTGACTCATGTTCATCCTGATAATACTATTGTTGAAAAGATTGTTCCAGGCATTGGTTCTTCTGGTGTTAAATATTTCATTGATAAATATCAGCCTGATTTATTATTATGCGGTCATGTTCATGAAGCTGAGGGTGTAGAGGATTTAGTAGGCAGGACTAGAGTTATGAATGTTGGTAGAAACGGCAAAATTATTGAGATCTAATGGAAGAATATAAATTAAAGAAATTTGATATACAAACTAAGGATAACACTATTATTCATGGAGTGATTTATACTGAAAAACCCTCTTTTAATTATTTAGAGAATTTAAAGAATAAAAATAAAGTTGAAGAGATTAAGAAATTAAAAATTTTAAGGAATAAAATATGTCTAGACTTAAGGATTAACAAGATAGATATGTTTATTGATGAATTAAAATATAGATTATTGACTTCTCGTGGTATTGTATCTCGTTATTATGTTTACTTTAAAGAATTGAATTTATTTCCTGCAATTGCTGAAGAATCTAAAGATAATTTAGAGATTGAGATTGAATTTCTTTAGGTTAGCATAATTTTATATATCTTTATCTTAATATGGTTTTTATCATGGCAGGAAAATATGAGCTTATTATCAGCGAAAAACCAAATGCTTCTAAAAAGATAGCTGAAGCTCTAGCTGATAAAAAAGTCACTAAGAAATCTGTTGGTAAAGTTTCTTATTATGAATTAACTCACAAAGGTAAGAGTATTGTTGTTGCTTGTGCTGTTGGTCATTTGTTTAATCTTGCTGAGAAAGATAAGAAAGCCTGGACTTATCCTATTTTTAATTTTGAATGGAAACCAAGTCACTTAGTTAGTAAAGAATCTAAATTCACTAAAGATTACGCTGAT
>JWKX01000004.1 GCA_000806155.1 archaeon GW2011_AR18 | reverse complement strand
GACACCAGCTGAAGCAGCATGGATCAACAAAAACTTAGGAGAAAACTATAGACTACTAAAACTCATAGAGATTGCATATGACGAAGATTAAAGAGAATCTCTTAACAGTTAAGTTTATATAAAATAATATAGAGTATACTTGTATGTTAGAGGTGTACTTATTAGATCATTCTTTGAAGTATTTTAATGACCCTTTAGCTTTTAATCTTAAACTGAAATCCTGGATTGATATTACTAATCCCTCTAAGGAAGATTTAAGGAAGATTATAGATCATTTTGATATACCAAATAATTTCATTGATAGTTTATCTCTAAAAGGTTCTAGACCTAAGATTGAACGTATTAATGATCATACTATGTTGATAATGTATGATGCTTCTAATGATTCTCTGAGCGAGGTTGTTTTCTTGTTCGGTAAAAATTTCATAGTTAGTATTCATAAGAATAAGATTTCTAGTTTCGAAAAATTAAAGTCTGATAAATCCAAGATTGAAGAACTTTTAAAATCTGGTCCTGATTTTGTCCTTCATGAGCTTGTTGAGGATAATGTAGAAGGTTATTTCTCTATTCTTGAAAGTTTTGAGTCTGAACTTGATTCTTTGGAAGATTCTGCTTTAAGGAATCCTGTGCCTGCTGTTCTTGAAAGACTTTTTAAAATTAAAAGAAAATTATTAAAGTTTAGAAAAGTTATCTATCCTCAACGTGAAGCTATCAATAATCTTTCTTTGAGTATGTACAAGAACCTTTCTAAAGAATCTATTTTTTTATTTAAGGATATTTATGATGATATGCTTATTATTACAGATTTAGTTGAAGATTTGAGAGAGACTATTTCTTCTATTCTTGAAGTTCATTTGTCTGTTACTTCTAATAGATTGAATGAGATTATGAAAGTCTTGACTATTATTTCTACTATTTTTATTCCTCTGACTTTGATAGCTTCTATTTATGGTATGAACTTTAAGTTTATGCCTGAATTGGAATGGAAATATGGTTATCATTGGGCTTTAGGTGTTATGGGTTTAGTTTTCATTTTTATGTTAATCTATCTTAAGAGAAAAAAGTGGATTTAAGATAGTTTTAAAAATAATCAATTTCTTATTTATTTATGGATGATATAATAATAGGAATAGAGTGTCACGTAAGTCTTAATACTAAAACCAAATTATTCTGTTCCTGTGCTTTAGAAGGTAGTGAAGATCCTAACTCTAGGACTTGTGATGTTTGTGTTGGTCTTCCAGGTTCTAAGCCAGTATTAAATAAGAAAGCTTTGGATTATGCTTTAAAATTATGTTTAGCTTTGGATTGTGAGATTGCTCCTGAACTTATTTTCTCACGTAAAATTTATTTTTATCCTGATATGGGTAAGAATTATCAGATAACACAATATGAAGTTCCTTTAGGTGTTGGTGGACATATTAAACTAGCTTCTGGCAAGGTTATTAATTTGACAAGAGTTCATATGGAAGAGGATCCTGGAGCTTTAATTCATCAAGGTAATACCGTTTTAGTTGACTATAATCGTTCTGGTACTCCTTTATGTGAGATAGTTACTGAACCTGAAATGTCTTCTCCTGAGGAAGCAAGAGATTTTCTTAAAAGATTATTATCTATTATTCAGTATTTGCAGATTTTTGATATTGATTCTTGTATTATTAAAGCTGATGCTAATATTAGTATTAAAGGTTTTGAGAGAGTTGAAATTAAAAATATTAATGGTTTCAAGGATATTCAGAAAGCTTTAGAATATGAAATCTCTAGACAACGTTCTTTAGTTTCTGAAGGTAAGGGTATTAAGCATCGTGAAACTCGTGGTTGGGATTCTGATAAAGGTATTACTATTTTTCAAAGATCTAAAGAATTAGAAGCTGATTATGGTTATATTATTGATACAGATTTGGTTATTACAGATATCACTAATATTATTGTTGAAGAGACTAAGAAACATCTTCCTGAACTTCCTGATGATAAGATTATTCGTTTTGTTAAGGATTTTAAATTAAAGAAAGATGATGCTGAGGTTATTGCTAATGATTTTGATCTTGCTCATTTATTTGAAAAAGCTATTGATGATGGTGTTAATCCTATTTTTGCTTCTGAATGGATAAGAAGAGAAGTTTCTAGAGTTTTGAATTATTCTAAAAAAGATATTGATGAGTCTTTTATTAAACAACACTTATTAGAAGTTCTTGAATTGATTAATCATAATAAGATTACAAGACAGACCGGTCAAAGAATTATGGAACTTTTAGTTAATGAAGATCTTGATGTTAAGAAATATGTTAAAGATAATAATCTTGAATCTGTTTCAAATACTGATGAATTAGAGAAGATCTGTTTAGAAGCTATTAAAAATAATAAACAAGCTGTTGATGAATACAAAGCAGGTAATGAAAAATCATTTAATTTTATTGTGGGACAAGTAATGAAATTATCTAAAGGTAAAGCCTCTCCTTCTGTTGTTAATGATTTATTGAAGAAATTGATTAAATAACTCTGATTATCTCTTCATTTAAATAATTTAATTCTCTTATTAATCTTTTTGCAAAATCTACACTTATTACTTCTCCAGTATATATTACATTATTTCTTACTATTCTACAACTATCAAATATATCAAATAATTCCTTATTTCTAAATATATCTTTTAGATAATATCCCATACATATGTGATTATTTACAAAATATCCATCATTCATTACAAAAGCATGTAATAGTTCTAGTATTCCTTCATAGGTTATAGAAAATAATATTTCCTGATTACTATCATTTATTTCATGTGTATTTACAAAGTTTATTTTTCTTTTAGAAGCATTAAGTAATAATTCTATTTTCTTCTTGTCAGTTTCAGTTCTTATAGCAGATCCTTCTTTTATGCAAGTATTCCAGTCCATGTATATATTGAATTTTTAAATTTTAAATGTCTTGTCATGAATTTTCCGGAAAACATTCAAAGAATTGCCAGATAATTTTATTCCTTCCATGATATTTAACAATAATCCAGGTCTTAATTCCTTTAATCTTTGAAATTCTTCAATATTGAAAGTTACTAATTGTATTGGAGATTTTATTTTTCTTTCATATTCATCTAAATTTAGATTTCTTATTTCTGATCCAAATGCGGCGATATCATAATCACTTTTTTCAGTATCATCCCCTCTTGATCTTGATCCAAATAAGATTATTGTTGGATAGGATAATTCTTTTTGTATGTGTTCTATTACACCACTTTCTAATAGTTTTATCCTATTATGGAAGATTTTATGTATCTTGAATTTTTCACTTTCTCTATTAGCAAAATATAGTCTTGTTCCATGAAATGTTTGTAGTTCTATAATTCCTTCTTTTTCTAGTTCTTTTACATATTTACTTACTGATGGTAATCCTAATTTTAATATTCTTGATAGTTCTCTTAATTTATACCCTTTTAGTGGATGTTCCATGAATTCTTGTAATACTCTATAGCCGTTATAATTTTGTATCATTTGATATAATAATATATCAGTAAGTATTAAAAGTTTGTTATTTCTTAGCTATTCTCCAGAATGTATCAAAATATGCTTTAAAACTTTTTACAGCCTCTTCATTATTCATTAAAAATCCTATTGGCTCCTCATTTAAAAAGAATATAAATGATTTTTTCTTATAAAATATTATAGTCATATTTGTTATTAAATATTGAGGCAAATATCTTACTTCTGAGTTTTTTGCCGTCGCTGGCGCTATATTTCCTTTTACATCATAATTTGCTAGCATTTTTACTTTTATTTTCTTTTTTGCTCTTTGTGTATGGAAGTTCTGGAAGAATTCTCTTACTCCAGGTTTTCTCTGTCCATATCCTGCTCCTATGACATAGTAAGTCTCACTTTTCTTCAGTTCATCTAATATATTGAGATAAAAGTTCTTTATTGCCTTGAATCCTTCATAAATTACTGCTTCTGGCTTGTTTTCTGAGAGTTTTTGTTCTAATTCTAGCTCTGGTATTATCTTTTGCAGTTGCTCTCTTTTTTTTCTTAGCTCTTGTTCCTTCTCGTCGATATAATTTAATACTCTTTTTGGTTCTAATGCTGAATAATGTCTCACTTTTCCCTTTGTAGCATGCCCGACTAGTCCTTTTTTGATCAATCTATCTAATATTTTGTATACTTTTGATGATGAGACTCCTGCTTTTGATGCCAATGGTCCTGTTTTTGTTGTTCCAAGACTAATTAATGCAAGATAAACTTTCGTCTCTCCATCTGTCAATCCAATGTCATGTAATAATTTTACATCCATAATATCACAAATATGTAAGTTTTTATAAGCTTTTCGTACTACGACCCCCTAAGGGGACAATAGATTTTATAAAAAATACAATTTTAGTAATAATTGATTAATATGAATATTTAAAATGCCGGCACATAATAAAGACTTAGAAGGAATGATTGATATTGACATTGGTATAGAAAAGTATAGAGAAAACGGAGATAAATATTTATATATAGCAGGAATAATTGAAAAGGACGAATTAGGATTTTACATTTATAGTTCATTACCTGAAGATTTCCCGAATTTTAAAAAGAAAAAATATTATATTGAAATTGGA
The DNA here is from genome assembly GCA_000806155.1 of archaeon GW2011_AR18. Taxonomy (GTDB): domain Archaea; phylum Nanobdellota; class Nanobdellia; order SCGC-AAA011-G17; family GW2011-AR18; genus GW2011-AR18. Next base: position 67,257 of record JWKX01000004.1, on the reverse strand, counting down.
GATACATTGCAAATTTCAAATCCAGATAGATTATTTGATTTAAAAAGAATAAAATACAAAGGAGATAAAAGACAGGCTAAAAGAAGGGAAGTAATTAAAAAAATATTTGATGTTGTAGAATCTGGAGCTGATAGTATAGAAGAAGTAACCGAAAAGACAGGCTAAAAGAAGGGAAGTAATTAAAAAAATATTCTTCAGAGGTAGGGCTAGTATTAGACCAATATAAATTAACTATAGATGAGGATATAGCTAAGAAGAAAACTAAAGTTGAGAAAATAAATGAAGCAATAATATCTGGAGTTAGTTCATTAAAAGAAATCTGTATTTTAGCAGGCTTAAAACCTAGAAATGTCATGCATATTTGTCGTATCCATAATATAAAACTACCTGATGATCTAGCACCATCAAAATCAAGACCAGAAATTGATAGTTTAGTAGAACAAGGTTTAAAATTACAAGATATAGGAGATAGAGTTGGATTATCTAAAGAAAGGATTAGACAATATATTTTTGAATCAGGGCAATCTAAAGAATATAAAAATGCAAAATTATCAATAAAATATGAGATAATAAATAAAAGAAAGAGTATATTATCACTATTAGAAGAAAGAACTTCTCAATTATTTGAGAAAGAAGATATTGCATATAAGAAAGCAGTAGAATATCGTAGTAGAACTATTCCATTAGAGAGTTTATTATTAATTTTTAGGAGATACTATGAAGCAAAAGATAATGGTAAGATATTATCATTAGTAGAGTTAAGTAATGGGACAGGTATAGCACCAACTTATATGTCTAGAATACTCAGAAGAGTAGGTTTAGAACCATTATATGGAATTAGAAACAGACATGCTAATCTAAATAGTAAAGAAATAGAAGCAATATTACGTAGTTCTGAAATTGATATGCCAATACCTGATATAGGATATTTTTTAGCATTGCCAGAACATCTAATAAGTCAATACATAAATAAAAGAAAAGTAAGAAGTTATTATCAATACAAAGTAAAAGGTAAAGGAAATTATTTAACTTATAGAATAGCAAGTCAGGTCTACGAAGCAAAAGACTTAGGATTTAAAAGTGAGGAAATAGCAGAATTAATAGAAACAAAAAAAGAAATGGTAGAATTAGCATTAGAAAAAAGATTTGAACTAGAACCAAAGATAATAGAAGGACTCAGAATATTATATAATAGAACAGATATAGACAGACCATTTAATTAAATATTTTAATCAATAATTAAAAGAAAAATAAATAGTTAATGCCATAATGTTAATATTATTGACATTACTACTAAATTTACTACATTATATCCATTCCCTATGATATATAGTTTGAATGGTTTCTTTTCCCATATTACACTACTTGATGTTACTGTTGCTATAAATCCTAACCAGATTAATAATCCTAAATGTATTCCAGTTTTAACATTTACAGCTTGTACCAAGTTTAGTAATACTGCTAATATATATGCTGTTAACAAGCACATTACAAACATGAAAAAATAACTTCTCCCCATGCTTTTCATCATTCCTTGTTTCTTAGCTTTTTCTACGTCTTTTTGTGTTATTCCTGATAGTTTCATCCATACATTCCCAAAGAGTACTGGTGAATACCATAATCCACCAATAATCATTGATGCAATAGCTGCTACCAGTACTGCTAAATAATTTATTTCCATAGAATGCTTTTTTGTTTTATTATATTATAAAGTTTCCTACAATAAAGATTTTTTCCACCCTTTAGGAATTTTTACTTTTTTTGAGCACATTTTATGCACACCAATACCATTCCATTGAGTATGATTATTATCTAAAAGTTTTGTAAAACTTACTATAAGATAACTGCTTCCTAAACTGTCAACTAGATTTCTACAAACTCCACATTTTTTATATCTATATTTGATAAATTTTTTCATTGATAAAAGTCTCATGATTGCATTCTTTTCAACTTTTAGTTTTTTCACACAGGAGAAATTATGTTCAAGAACAGGTTTATATTTATTTTTTAACAAGTCTTTATACATATATTTATCGCAGTCAATATCATCACAACTTCCTTCTAAAGCCCATTCTATTGTTTCTAGTTTTTCTGTTAATAATAAATACTCTTCGTGATTTTTGTTCATGATAATATTAGATATAAATTAACTTTTAAGTTCTTCTATTTTATTAAATAAACAATAACACTATCCCTACTATAAACAATATTCCTAATAATACTTTAAACAATATATTCTCCTTATAATTTAATTCTGGTGTTCTATTTCCTAATTTTTTTGCTTTTGTATGTATTATCAATACTAATAACAACATCAATCCTCCAGAAACACTTCCTGTTACCTCTATTATCCTTATAAATCCATCTAAGTCTATTAAATATAGTAATATTGGTAATATTATTGTTAATATCCATGCATTAAATTTACTTATTAGATAGTCATACATAAATACCTCTTTCTGTATATATGCTAATCCTATGAACGCTGTTGATATTCCAAACAATGCAAAACAATTAGCCAATAATCCTACTTTTCCTCCTAGTGAAGTTGTTGATAATTCATTTGTTGCCCCTGCACCTATCATTCCTACTACAAATATTAAATAAACAACTGCTGTTATTATCATTCCCCAGATTATTGATTTTTTTAATGTCTGTTTTGATTTTATGTGTTCATTCATTATTGGTATTGAGCTTACTGCTAATAATGAGAACATGAATACTCCGTATGGTAGATAAAAATATTCAACATTAAATCCATTGACTTGTGTTATTGTAAACTTTGGTATTAATATGACTCCAAGTATTACTACAAATAATAATTTTATTAATGATACTATTGATTCTACTCTTATAAATACATTTTTTCCATAATATAATATTGTACTCATTATTAAAAAATAAATTATAGAATAATAAGTTTCATTCCAGAAATATATTGCATTTAGTGCTTTTCCTGCTCCTATTATATACGCTAGTAATGCTCCGTATATTCCTATTGAGCTAAAGATAAACATTGATGTCTTTCCATATTTTCCTAGATACTTTTCAGCCAATCCTGTCAGTTGGTGTTTTCCTTTTGTTCTTAATACAACTTCAGCCAGATATAAGTATAATATCATAAGTATTACTGTCATAAAAATTAATATAATTACAGAATTTGCAAATCCTGCTTTAATAAAAATATATGGTAATGTTAATACTCCTGCTCCTACTGTTATGCTTACTAGTGCAAATACCCCAAACCAGAATTCTTTTGTGTTCCTATCCATTTTTATAACTCAAAATCTGTTAGTGATTTTACTTCCTCATTTGATATAGAACATCCTCTTATCTTGAGTCCCCATAATAATGCATCTAGTAATTGTTCTCTTGATACATTTATTAAGTATTTATCTAATAATCCTGATTCATATGCTATTAATACTATCTCTGTGCTTCTTATCACTTTCACATTTTTTACTAAGTTTTTTATCTCATTCATGAACTCATAGTTTATTGTCACTTTCATATGTAATTTATTTTCTTGTATTTTTTTCAATCTCATTGGATCTTCTATGACTAGTCTCATTGTTCTCTCATCTACTGCATATGCACTTGATTCTAGTTTTATTGCTAATGCTAATGCTTCTACTTCTGCTTTGCTTACTATGCTTATTGGTTTTCCATTTACAAAATATAGATTATTTATTTTATGCAATAATGATCCTACATCTAGTTCTTCATTATATACAACTAAATCTTTATCATCTATTGCCTTGCTTACCATTATTGCCTCTAGTTTGAACATTTTTGTCTCTAATGGCTTGTCTATTAATTCATATTCAACTGATTCTGGTATGTAGAATGTTCCTTTGAATTTCTCTTTTAATGGTTTTATTATATCTAATAGATTATTTGTTACTAGGCTTATTACAGAACTTGTATCAAAGACTATTGTCTTCATTTGAATATCTCCCTTGTAATCTTCATTCTTTTTACTGGATCTATTGTTAAGTTGTCTTTTACATCTGAGATGAATGTTTTTCCTACATAATCCATCAGTTCATATCTTGAAACTCCTAATAATTCAGCTGTTCTTCCTATTGATACTCCATGTTCATGTATTCTTGATGCTTTGTTTAACTTAGCTCTCTCAAATACATCTTGTATATAATTTTTTAATTTTGTATCTAATTTTTTTAATGTATTCAAATAATTTTTTATCTCTCTGTCAAATCCTTTTATATCAAATTTTTCTAATCTATTTTTAGCTAGTTCTAGTCCTCTTACACAATCATAGCAGAATGTTCTCCATCCTTTGAATTGTCCATAATGTGTCTCTCTCTCATGGATCTTGCTTAACGAATATATTATTATTGCTATTGTTATCGAGTATTGATCTTGTACTGTGCTTGCATCATGTATTGTCTCATTGCTTAAGTCCTTTAATAAAACGATATTTCCATCTTTTATTGATTTTACAGCTTCATCTAGAACTCTTATTATGTTTACTCTTTGTTCCTCTTGCAAGACACTATCACCTCTATAGTTTTATCTTATTTTTTAGCTTTATATAATTTCCTAATCATTATTCTTCTATTATAATTTTTGTATCATCTAATATTTTCTTTGCTAAGTTTAATAGTTTTTTATATTCAGTATCTTTTAATGATGTTTTCGTGCTATATTGAGAATTTTCTCTAAGGTTTATTGCCGTATTTTTTTCTTGATTTTTTGAAACATCTAATGATATTACTTTTTTGAAGTCTTCAATATTAATATTAATTTCATTATTTCCTATTAAGTTCTCAATTACTGCAAATGTACACTCTTGGTTCCTGCTTTCATACCCATATTTGGCTAATATCCCTAAAAAACAATGATATATAGTATAAAATAGACTGCTTGAACACCAATCAGTAAATCCTCCATTATGTAAATATAATGTAACCCTAAGGTTGTGTTGTGATTTATTTATATGTTCTCTTGCAATATTAATATCTGGAGTTATTGGTAATAATCCTCTATGTTTTTTTCCTTCATTTATTTCTTTTTGTGCTTTGTTTAAGCACCATTTTATTTTATCGTTTAATTGACTCATTTTATTAAAATAATTTTTAAAATTCATAAGTCTTTAGGAGGAATTTTTGCAGAATATTCATAAAAATTGAAAATATTTCAGATATTTATGGAAAGTGTGACAAAATTATTTTCTCCTTTGACTATTATTCCTTTGATAGCATTTAATAGGACTTTATCATTTTTCTTTATGTTATTTATAAGATCATCAGAGGTTTGATATAAAGGATGGATTCTTTTAACGTTTATATTATTTAACTCATTGATCTCTTTCTCTAATTTTTTAATCAATTTATTATTAGTAACAAATACTACATCAACATCATTATAGTTATCACTTTTTAGAACAGAACCATATAATATTATTGTATCAGCATGTTTTATTTTTTTTAGTTCTTCAACCCATCGTTTTATTCTTGGAACTGAATATATTTTCTCTCTTGTTAATATTAATGAAACATAGTCTAGAGCATACTTATTTTCAGTATTAATATTATAGATTATTGCCTGCCCTACTCTTCTTGATTTTAATACTGATTCCTTCTCTAATCTTCTAAGAATTTTTAAAGCTCCAGAAGGAGTAATATTAACTATTTTAGCTATGCTATTAGCATTATATTCTATTTCAGGACTCTTAACTAAAATTAAGACAATATCCATTTCATATTTGGTAATATCATTCATATAAACTCACAGTTAATATATATGAACTGCTAGTTAATATAAGTTTCTATCTTAAGAAGTTACTCCGCTTGTATATCTGAAGAATATTTTCTGTCCTGGTTTTATTATTGCTTTATTATCTTCTGTTGTTTGATAGAATTTCATATTAGGAATATTTGTTTAGAGTTTATAATTATTTCGGGAATAAATCATTTAATAGAAGTATATCTAGAGAACATTGTTTATTTGCTTTAGCTAAAATGTTATTGACATTTGTAGCAATACCTCTTGCACTTACCTCATCAGGAGTTTCTGTTTCACCTTGATAAATCACATTAAACCCGTACTTAGTCCAACCAGTTAATCCATCACTGAGTTGTTCTTCTGAAAATCCGAAAACTGGCATATATTTCAAAGGATAATCTAGAGCTTCAGGTTTCTCGACAATCCCTAAAAAGATATTGTAAGTCATAATCATAAAGATACTTTCTAATTTATAAAAATTTGTATAATTAAAGAATATAATCATAAGTATTATAAATCTAATAAAAATTCTCTTTAAATGCAACTATTATTTCCTCACGAGCAAGTTAGACCATCTCAAAAAGAGTTGATTGATAGTATTTCTAATGCTCTTACTTTAAAGAAAAGTATTATTGTTCATGCTCCAACAGGTTTAGGTAAAAGTTCAGCATCTTTAGCTCCTGCTTTATCTTTTGCTATTGAGAATAATTTAACTGTTATATTTATTACTCCAAAACACACTCAGCATAAAATTGCAATAGAGACTTTAAAATTAATTAAAAATAAGTTTGATGTTGATTTTCAGGTTGTTGATTTGATTGGTAAGAAACACATGTGTGCTCAAAATGCTGTTGATGAAATGTCTAATAATGAATTTTATGATTATTGTAAAGATTTAGTAAGTAAAGATAACTGTAATTTTTATAGTAATTTAAAAAATAAAGATAAATTATCATTGAATACTGAAGTTGTTATAAAGGATCTTTCAGGAAGGATTTTGCATGTTGAGGAGATGAAAGAATCTGCTAAGTCTGAAAAATTATGTCCTTTTGAAGTCTCATGTATTCTTGGTAAGAAAGCAAGAGTTATCATTGGTGATTATCATCACATTCTTAGTTCAACTATTCGTGAGAATTTGATGGAAAAATTAGATAAGGATTTAGAAAAATGTATTATTATTATTGATGAAGCCCATAATCTTCCAGATAAATGCCGTGATTTGATGTCAACTCAATTATCCTCTTCAACTATTGAATATGCTATTAAAGAATGCATGGATAATAATTCATCTGATTTTGCAGATATATTGAATGATTTCAGATTGATGTTTGAAAACCTCGCTAAAAATAAATTCAGAGGAACTAATGAAGCTCTTTTAACTAGAGAAGAATTAAACAAAGAAATTAATAAAATTATTAATATTGACCAGTTCACTAAAGATTTACTATTTATTGGTGAAGCAGTCATGGCTGTTAAGAAAAAATCTTCCTGTTCTGCTATTGCTCATTTTATTATTAACTGGCAGGGTCCTGATCCTGGTTTTACTAGATTTATTAATAAAAATTTTAATTTAAAAAACAAGCCTGTTATTTCTATTAATTATAAATGTCTTGATCCATCTCTTATTCTTAGTCCATTATCTAGAGAATGTTATTCTATGATCTGTATGTCTGGAACTTTAACTCCTTTGGATATGTATAAAGATTTATTTAATATTAATGCTCTGACTGGTGAATTCAAGAATCCATTCCCTGTTGAAAATAAAATTAATATGATTATCCCTGATACTACAACTAAGTTTACTGCTCGTAGTGATGATATGTATAATAAAATAGCAGTTTATTGTTCTTCAATTGTCAATAACATTAATGGTAATTCTATTATTTTTTTTCCAAGTTATGATTTACGTGATAAAGTTAATAATTTTTTCTCTAATAAATGTGAAAAGACTACAATTTTAGAAACTCAGAATCTTAGTAAGCAAGAAAAAGGTGAATTGCTTGATAAATTTAAATTATATAGGTATCAGGGTGCTGTCTTATTAGCAGCAAGTGGAGGCAATTTTGGTGAGGGTATTGATATTGAGGATAATATTATTAAATGTGTTATTGTTGTTGGTATTCCTTTAGACAAGCCTAATTTGGAAACTCAGGAATTGATTAATTATTATGATAAGAAATTCGGTAAAGGCTGGGATTATGGTTATATTATGCCTGCTATTATAAAATGTTTGCAGAATGCTGGTCGTTGTATCCGTTCAGAAAAAGATAGGGGAATAGTAGTTTTCCTTGATCAGCGTTATATCTGGGAGAGTTATTTCAAATGTTTCCCTAAAGACTCTAATCTTAAAGTTACTAAAGATCCTGTTAGTGTTGTTAAGAATTTTTTTTCTTAGGCATAGCTTCGTCAATTTGGTTATACCTAAATAGAGCCTTATAAAGTGCAGGATCCAAAGTTCTAAGTTCATTCCTACTCGGATTAGATTCACCATATTTTGAATTAAAAACTCTGATAGGATCTAAAGATGTATAATCGTTTCTATTCAAAGATTTGGGTATAAAATGTAACTGATTGTTCAATCTTAAAGATTTATACAATGCAGGGTCTCTACTTTGCAATTGACCTCTAGTTAAATGCAAAGATCCGTATCTTTCTCTATATATAGAAATATGATCTCTTCGTAATCTAGACTTTCTTGGTATTGCCTTATCAATTTGTTTATGTTTAATCAGTGCTTTATATAAAGAAGGATCAAGACGATTAAATTCCTCACGTGTAATGGTATTATTATAAGTTCTTTTAAATATTTCTAAAGGAGATTCTTGAGTATAATTTCTCCTCTTTTTAACCTCAACAACATTTCCGAAGTCTACACTCACAATTCTTTTTGGTACTGCAAGTATTCCTTCTTCATCTATTAGTCTGTCAGCTAACATCTCTAATTTATTTCTTATGTCATCTAATGAGAGATCATCAACAAATTCTGCAATAGTCTCCAATGAAGATCTTGAAGTCAGATGTTCTAATACTCTTGTTAATCTTTCATCATCTTTTATATAATCTCTCACTATTTGTAATGATCTTTGTACTTGTTCATTATTATAATCTATCTCATCTTTTGCTTCAAGTATATCGCCTAATTTTAACTTTTCAATTCCTTTAACTTTAGCTTCTGTAGATATATGTTTATAAGGATCTTGTCCTTCTAGGCTGTAAAAATATTTTAATGCTCCTTGTGTGTCTCTTTTTGCTAATTCAAGAAATCTATTTCTCTGTGCTGATGTTAAATGATCAGAAACTCTTGCCAGATATTCTAGATCATGAAATTGTAATACTCCCATATTTTTTGTTTAGTAAATAGTTTTTTATCCTTTACTACGGCTTAATCAACAAAAACCTTTTAAATGAATAATAAATCAAAAGATTAATGTTTAAAGACAAAGTTGAATCATTTTGGAATAAGAATTTTAAGATTCTTATGTATATCCCTATAATATTATTCATTATTTCTATAATTTTGATTGGTTTTAAATATTCAACAACTGGTGATTTTTTCGATAAAGATATATCTTTGAAAGGTGGTGTCTCTGCTACTATCCATACATCTCAGGAATTAGATGATTCTAAATTAGTCAATCTTGGTATTGAGTATAATGTAAGGAATTTAGAGGATATCAGGACTGGTAAAAGGATTGGTCTTATTATCGAGGCATCTGATATTACTGGTGATGAGCTTAAAGTCAGGTTAGAGAATACTTTAGGTATTGTTTTGAATAATGATAATTTTAGTGTTGAGGAGACTTCACCTAAATTATCTAATTCATTTTTCAAACAATTGGTTATCTCATTATTGTTCGCTTTTATCCTGATGGGCATCTCAGTTTTTATTAGTTTCAGGACTCTTGCTCCTAGTATTGCTGTTATATTCGCTGCTTTGACAGATATTGTTATTACATTGGCTATTGTAAATATTTTGGGTATTGCTGTATCTACTGCTGGTATTGTTGCTTTCATGCTTATTATTGGTTATAGTATTGATACTGATATCTTATTGACTACTTGGTCTATTAAAAGAAGAGAAGGCAGGTTATTTGATAGGATGTGGCATTCTATGATGACTGGTTTGACTATGACTACTGCTGCTCTTGTTGTTATGCTTATTGGCTTGGTTGCTAGTAACAATACTGTGATTAAGGAGATGTTTACTATAATTTTTATAGCTTTGATTATTGATGTTATAACAACTTATTTGACTAACGCAGGGATTTTATGGATTTACTGCAAGAGGAAAAACATACAATGAAAATCACAAAAATTCTTAAGGAACCTAGAGTAATTATTTTATTATTCTTTTTGTTGATGGCATTCCTAGCTATTGATTATAATTTCGGTGATAAGGGTATTGTTGTTGGTTCTGTTGATTCTAATAGTTCTGCTGCTATGGCTGGGATGTTATCTGCATCTTCAGATACAAAACTTACTGCCAGGGAAAAGATCTTTAGTGTTAATAATAAGGAAGTTGATAATATCAATGATTTCTCTATTCTTGTTGATTCAATCCCTCTTAATTCAAGTTTTAGGATATCTACTAGCAAACAGACTTATGTTCTTATAAAAAATTCAGATGATATCGGTATAACCCCTGTCAAGGAAGCTTCCTCAAATTTAAGGAAAGGTCTTGAGCTTCAGGGTGGTACTCGTGTATTGCTTCGTCCTGAAGATAAGGTCTCAGATGATCAGATGAAAGATCTTATTGCAACTATGGAGCGACGTCTGAATGTTTATGGTTTGTCTGATCTGAGTATTAAATCTGCTTCTGATCTTGAAGGTAATAAGTATATTGTTGTTGAGATTGCTGGAGCTACTAAAGAGGAAGTCAAGAATCTTGTTGCCTCTCAGGGTAAGTTCGAGGCTAAGATTGGTGATAAGACTGTTTTCGAAGGTGGAAATAAAGATATTACTCATGTATGCAGGACTGATGGTACATGTTCTAGGATTATTACTCCATGCTCAAGATCTGCTGAGGGTATTGGCTGCAGGTTTGAGTTTGAGATTTCTTTAAGTGATGAAGCTGCTTCTAGGCATGCTGATATTACTAAAGATCTTTCTATTAACACTACTGCTTCTGGTCAGAAGATTTTAGAAAAGACTATTGATTTTTACTTAGATGGTATTATGGTTGATAGTTTGCAGGTTGATTCTAGTCTTAAAGGTAATAAAGCAACTCGTATTGTTATCTCTGGTCCTGGTTTTGGTTCTACTGAAAAAGAAGCTATTACTAATGCTATAGCTAACAGAGATAAATTACAGACTGTTTTGATTACTGGTTCCCTTCCCACTAAGTTGAGTGTTGAGAAAGTTGATTCAATTTCCCCTTCACTTGGTGAGGCTTTTTTGAAGAATGCTTTACTGGTTGGTATTCTTGCTGTTATTGGTGTTTTACTTGTAATTTATATTAGATATAGGATTTTCAAGATTGTAATTCCAATAATGATTACTGTTTTCAGCGAGATTTTTATAATTCTTGGTTTCTCTGCTCTTTTCAAGAATAATATTGATATTGCTGCTATTGCTGGTATTATTGCTGCTATTGGTACTGGTGTTAATGATCAGATTGTTATTACTGATGATATTGTTAAAGGCAATCCTGATGAGGTTAAGGCTAATATCAAGAAAGCTTTCTTCATTATCATGGTTGCTTACTTTACTGCTGTTGCTGCTATGCTTCCTCTATTAAGGGCTGGTGCCGGTTTACTTACTGGTTTCGCTATTGCTACTATTGTAGGAGTGACTGGTGGTGTTTTGATTACTAGACCAGCTTTCAGTGTTATTATGAAGCATTTGATGAGTAAGGATTAAAAATTTTTCAAAACATTTTTATACAAGTAATACTCTAAAAATAATATAAGAGGTGAAATGATGATTGATACTAATACTTTAGTTTTATATGTTATTCTAGGTGCAGTTCTTGGCATTGTCTGGAGTTTAAGGAAGATTTATACTCTTGAAAGAAATATTGCTGTTCTTGACATTAAGATAGAAAGACTTCTAGAACACAAGTATAAGAGAAAGAAATAATTTTTTATTATTTCTTTACAGAAAACTATATAAATAGTCTATATTCCTCCTCTCTATTAAACCGATGATTAACATGGAGGTTAATATGGATTTGAATGCTGATATTCCAAAGGAAGTTGTTTCAAAGGCTTACGAGGCTGCTGCTGTAGCTTCTAAGACTGGAAAGATTAAGAAGGGAATTAATGAAGTTACTAAAGCTATTGAGAGAGGAGTTGCAAAACTTGTTCTTGTAGCTAAGGATGTTAATCCTAAAGAGATTGTTATGCACTTGCCTGCTTTATGCGATGAGAAGGATATAATTTTAGTTCCAGTTCCTACTAAAGAAGAATTAGCTTCTAATGTTGGTTTGAATATCCCTACATCTGCAGTCGCTATTATTCAGGAAGGAGATTCTAAACAGTTGATTAAGGAAATTACTGCTAAATTAAAGAAATAAAATGGCTGATAAAGAACAACATTCTGATAAGGGTAAGAAAGAGAAAGTTGCTAATCCTCAACAGGAAGGAGCAAAACAACCTGAACAGAAACAACAATCTACTAGTGGTAAAGCTGTAGTATTTACTGAAGCTGTTCCTGCTCAGGTTGAAGAGGTTATCGGAAGGACTGGTATGAGGGGAGAAGCTATCCAAGTCAGGTGTAGAGTTCTTGAAGGTCGTGATACTAAACGTATTCTTAGACGTAACGTTAAAGGTCCTATTAGGATTGGTGATATATTGATGCTTAGAGAGACTGAGATTGAAGCTCGTAAGCTCACTCAGGGCAGGAAATAAATATGATGAAAATATTATTTTCGTATACCAAAAAATTAGGAGGATTTTTTTAATATGGTTAAATGTAGTTTTTGCGGTCATAATATGGAAAAAGGTACAGGTAAGATGTACGTCAAGAATGACTCTAATATTTTATTTTATTGCTCTTCTAAGTGTGAAAAAAATCATCTTGATTTAGGTAGGAATCCTAGAAAAGTTAAATGGACTCAGGAATCTAGAAAAGCTAAAGGTAAAACTACTGTTTAATTATTATTATCTCTTTTTTTAATTGTATTGCCTGATTAATTTAACAAAATTTATTGCTTTTTCAACTACTTTAGGGTTGGTCTTAGCAAGAGTTTTCTCTAAATTCAGGAACAATGATAAGTCTTTTAATTTTATTAATTCTCCCTCTTTAATTGTTTTTAAAATTAGAGCTTTAACATCTCCATCCTCAAGAGCATTATCCATATATTGATAGAAATCTTTCCAATTTTTCCATTCTTCCATTGTCTTTATTCTCTATTGATTTATATTTAAACTTTTGTAAATATTCAGTTATTATCTAATTTTTTCTTTATGATTTTTATAAAAAATCCTGTTTCATTCAGTTGTTTTTCATTATAATGACACTCTCTCTTTATTCTTTCTCTCGCACTTGCTCTTAGTTCTTTTATTTTCCTTTCAACATCATCAAGATCTTTTGCATTGTATGTTTTCACAACCCATAATATTATTTCTTTCATATATGGTTTATTAGTTTTAATATCTTTTAATAAAGATTCTAACAATTCATAAAATTCAGTCCATGGCATAGTATTGTTCTGATAATTGTAATATATAAAAATTTTCATTAGATTTATAAATAGTTTAATTTTCCGTTATTTAAAATGATTGAAAGAACTCTTGTTTTATTGAAGCCTGATGCTGTTAAACGTTGCCTGATAGGAACTATTATCACTAGATTTGAGAATGCTGGTCTTAAGATTGTTGGTATGAAGATGATCTGGGCTGATAATGAAAGAGCATTGAAACATTATACTGAAGATATCACAATTAGGAGAGGCCAGTTTGTCAGGGATAAATTACTTAAATTTTTGGTTGAAGGTCCTGTTGTTGCTATTTGTTTAGAGGGTATTGATTCTGTTGAAGTTGTTAGGAAGATTGTTGGTTCTACTGAGCCTAAGACTGCTCCTCCTGGAACTATTAGAGGAGATTTTGCTCATATGTCTTATACTTATGCAGATAATAATAATCGTGCAATTCCTAATCTTATTCATGCTTCTGGTAATAGGGAGGAAGCTATATCTGAATTGGGTTTATGGTTTTCAGATAAGGAACTGCACTCATATAATACTGTTCACGATTCTCAGGTTATTTAATTGAATTTTTCTACTCTTATTATCCTGCACCCATTTTCTATACTTACTTTCATTGCATAATTATCTGAATACGTATTATGATACCTTTCTGTATTTTCTTTTCTCAAGAAGTTCATCACCTTTCTTATTTCATCTCTCATTCTTCACCTCATTATTTCTTTATTGATTATAAATTAAAGAGAGTTGACAAGGCCTTCTATCAACTCTTTCAATCTATTTTTTAATCATCTCCGCCGTAATATCCATCCAGCACTCCACATTCTTCTGCATTTAGTGAGTCATCTTCAAATTCTTGTTCCCACCATCTATTTTCTTTTCTCCCCATTCTTTTGCTTAAAAACCCATTTTCCATTTCTTCCACCCCCGATATAGTGTAATTATAGTTAGTCAGTTTCTTATTTATAAGTAGCCCAAATAGACTATATGAAGAATATATTCACTACTGTTGTATCAACACTGGTTATTTACTTTGTAATGGTTATTATTACTTAAATATTTTAATATATATTTTCTATGCATAAATGCAAACTTTTTTAATATTAATCTCTCTCATTTTCAGATGCTAAGACAGATTATAGTCACAATAATGGGTAATGTAGATGCTGGAAAATCAAGCACTATTGATATTATTAAAAAGACCTCTATTGTTTCTTCAGAACCTGGTAAGATTACTCAATCAATTAAAGCTTATTCTATCTCAATTGAAGCTGTTAAAGATATTTGTAAGGATTTATTAGATATTAAGAAAGTTAAAGTTCCTGGTTTACTCTTCATCGACACTCCAGGTCACGCAGCATTTAATAATTTAAGGAAGCGTGGAGGTTCTTTAGCTGATATTGCTGTTTTAGTTATTGATATTAACGAAGGAATCAAACCTCAGACTATTGAGTCTATTGAGATTCTTAAAGAAAACAAGACTCCTTTTATTATTGCTTTGAATAAGATTGATTTAGTTAATGGTTGGGCTTCTAATCCTAATATCTCTTTCAAGAAAAATTTCGAAAAACAGAATGCTCATGTCAAGAAATTATTTGACGAAAAATTTTATTCTATTGTCTCTAGATTATATGATAGTTTCAAATTAGCTGCTGATCGTTATGATCGTATTGATGATTTCACCAAAACTATTGCTATTACCCCTATATCAGCTAAATCTTCTGAAGGTATTCCTGAATTATTGATGATGGTTACTGGTCTTGCTCAAAGGTTTTTAGAATCTCAATTAGAATATGATGATGAAGCTCCTGGTGAAGGAACTATTTTGGAAGTCTCTGAAGAAAAAGGTTTAGGAACTTGTATGGACACCATTATTTATTCTGGCAAGATTAAAGTTAATGATAAGATTGTTATTGGGACTTTGCATGGTTCTCTTGTTACTAAAGTAAAAGCCATGTTTATTGTTGAAAAAAATCAGCTTAAGCCTTTGAAAGAAGCGCAGGCAGCTATTGGTGTTAAGATATCCCCTCAGGATTCTAGTAATATAATTCCAGGGATGCCAGTAAAAGTTGCAAATAAAGATTTAGAAAAAATAAAGATTGAAGTTAACGAACAGATTGAAGAGACTACTTTTGATATTGATGAGGAAGGAATTATTCTGAAAGCAGATTCATTAGGTTCTTTGGAAGCTTTGATTAATTTGATGAAAGATAAAAAAATAAAAATTAAAGGTGCCTCTATTGGTAATGTTTCTAAGAAAGATATTGCAGAAGCTGAAGCTAATATTAATCCTTTATACAAAGCTGTTGTTGGTTTTAGCGTTAAGAGTTTACATTCAGAATCTGTTTCTGTTATTACAAATGAGGTTATTTATTCTGTTGTTGATAAATTTGAGGAATGGTATAATAATAAAAAATCCGATATGGAATCCAAGCAATTAAAAAATTTGGTAAGGCCTTGTAAGATTAAGATTCTTGAAGGTTATGTTTTCAGGCAATCTAATCCAGCTGTTGTTGGTGTTGATATTTTATTAGGAACATTAAAATCTGGAACACCATTGATGCGTGAAACTTACATTACTGATGCTAAATCTATTCAACACGAAGGTAAATCTATTGAGGAAGCTGTTAAAGGACAGTCTATTGCTTTAGCTCTTGCAGGAGTAACAATGGGAAGACAAGTCAAGGAGGGAGATATTCTATATTCAGATATTAATGAGGAACAATTCAAGATTTATAAAAAATTAAAAGACACTCTCAAAGCAGATGAGAAAGAAGCATTGAAAGAGATTGCAGAAATTAAAAGAAAGGTTTTACCATCTTGGGGTGTTTAGTTAACATTTTCTAAATATTAACACTTATTTTATTAATTTGTTCTGTTATACCCTATATGTGTTTTATAAGTCATGATTATTAAAGTAGTATATGCAAGAATCTGGTTTTCCTATAACTGTTGTTGGTGCTATTATTGAAGATAATTCTTCAGAAGAAAAAAGAATTCTTATTCAGGAGAGGATTGTTCTTAAAAATGATGATACAACTAAAGACATTAAGTATCATAAAACTTTAGAGATTCCTGGAGGTAAAGTTGAATTAGGTGAAGATATTTTTAAAGCTCTTAGAAGGGAGATAAAAGAAGAATGCAATCTTGAATTGATAAGGGTTTTAGAGAATAAGTCTGATACTTATTTTAATAATGGTGATGTCTCTGAAGTTTTTTATCCTTTCTGTGTTTCACAGTTTTTAGAAGGTCCTTACTTTACTTTTATTTTTAGATGTGAAGCTCATGGTAAAATTAAAGATACAGAATCTGCAAAGAATCATAGATGGATTTCTATTCAAGAACTTAAAGAATTAATAGAGAATAATCCTAAAAAGATTTTTACTCCATTCCTAGGTCCTTTGAAACTATATATTAAATCTCAGAATTAAGCTTCTTTTAGTTTGATATTTGCACAAAAATTAGAGTTTTTAGCAGATTTTATCTCAAAAGTAAGCTTTATAAACCATTTAACTTTTCAATTTTTATGGCAGAACTTAAAGTTGTTATTAATGATCCTAAGACAGGTAAAGCTTACCAGAAAGTACTTCCTGATAATGTTTTCAATAATAGGAAAGTAGGAGAACAGGTTAATGGTTCAGAATTAGAATTAGATGGTTATGAATTAAAGATTACTGGTGGTTCTGATAAGTCTGGTTGTCCTATTAGACCTGATATGCCCGGTTTCGGTAAGAAATCTGCTTTATTATCTTCAGGTCCTTGTGTTCATATTCCTTACAGAGGAATGCGTAAACGTAAGACTGTTGTTGGTAATTTAATTAATGCTGATATCGTTCAGTTGAATATGAAAGTTACAAAATATGGTTCTAAGTCTTTAGAAGAAGTTATGCCTAAGAAAGAAGCTGCACCTGCTGCCTAAGATAGGTTTATAGATATTTCTATTATTAGATTTTTGTGGTATTACTTTACAGGTCTACATTTTCTATGGACAAATTTGTTAGTTTAAGTCCTAATGAGATAATAAGAACTTTAGATTATTTAAGAGAACATAAAAGCGAGTTAGGTATGTATTCTTATTGGGAAGAAAATTTTGAAATTTCTGATCCAAAAAATTTTGAGTTAAAAAAAGAATGTATAGTACAATGTTCTTTACCTTGGGGTTCTGATAATAGAGTTCAAGCAAGAGTTCATCCGGAAATAGTTTTAGATGTAGATATAAATGCCATAGAATTTGTAAAAGGACAAGCAGAGAACAAAGAGAGAATGAGATGTGGCAGTTTGTATTTCTTTGATAATGGAATAGGAGGACCTTGGCATTATTATGTTCCAAAAGAGTTCATGGAAGGTATTCAAACTTATGACTGGAATCAGTATAAAGAAGAATTAAGAATGCATAAACAAAAAGTTAATAGAATAGTAGAAGTTGTAAGTATTGAATCTAGATTTTTAGATTTAAAAGGAAGAGTGAATTAGTAATAAAATTATCTAATAATGACTTACCATAACAATAGCTCTATTTACTTCATCCTGTGTTACTTTTTTAGTAAATAATCCTTTTACTCTTGATTTTATTCTTGTATCTTTATATCTCTCACCTATTAATGCAGCAGCTAATTTCTTGTATTCTACTACACTATCTCTATTATTATTTAATGCAGATAATGGTTTGCTTTTTGATAATGCCTCTAAGATTTTTTCATCCTCTTTTAATACACTCACTACTGGGACTTTTGTTAGATCTTGTATATAATCTAATCCTAATTCATATTTTTTTCCTTTTACTTTGTTTAGTATTATTCCTGATAAGTATGTTCTTTTCTGTCTTGCTAGTTTTATTGCATGCATTGTGCTTGATAATGTTACATGGTCTGGTGTTGTTATTACAAATAATTCATCTGAAGCAAGTACTGTAGCTAGCATCTCTGCATTTGATGCTGGTGATGAATCTATTAATATTAAATCATAATAGCTTCTTAATGATGCCATATATTGATGGAATCTTGCATAATCTACTTTTCTTGAATATAATGCAGCAGGTAATAAGTGTAATCCTGATGTATGTTCATATATTGCTTTATGTAAATTTACCTTTCCCTCTAGTACATCATGCAGACTATTCCCTGCTTTATTGAATCCGAAATGTAATGCTAGATTTGGTCCTGAAAAATTCCCATCTACTATTAGTACTTTTTTCTTGAAATTCTTGGCTAATATTAATCCTAGATTAGAAACTGTTGTTGTTTTTCCCACACCACCTTTTATGGAAACAAACCCTACGATTTTAGCTCTCTTCAATCTCATCAACCTCTATTTTATTGTTATCATTATGTATATAAATATTATTAAAAAAAATAAAATTCACGCAAGACGTTTATCGCCCTGCGGTTTTTCTCACTTAACGGTTTTTCCTGTTCAGTACAAAGTATACTATTCCAGCTATTAATATTAGTACTACTAATACTAGCACGAATGGCATTACATTTGTTTTCTCTTTTGTAGTGCCAGATGTTGCTGGTTCTGTTGTTTGTTCTTCTGTTGTCTCAGTTGTTGTTCCTTCAACTTTCTTTGTACCTATTGCGAATAAGCTGAAACCTGCACTCTGTGCTGTGTAGTATTGGTATCCACTTTGTTCTTTTACATAGGATGTCGGCAATTGTTCCCAATTATTATTGGTATGCTTCATCAATACTACTTGGTCTCTGCTCATTCCATGTTCAGTTAACCATGTGTTTGATACAGTAAATGTAAGTTCTGCTTTCTTTACATTTGCATCTCCGAAGTTTACTTTATTTACTTCGAAATACTTGTATACAGTTACATCAGGTGTACTGACTCCAGCTGCTGGAGCTGCTAATGAACTTACTGTAAGTTTTGCATTACTTACTGCACCATCAGGTGTGAATTTTACCTCACTTACACCTATAGCATTATTGTTCACAGTATACTTTACCTCTTGGTTTGGTTCCTGTGTATTTACTGCTATTGAACTAGATGATCCGCTTCCTCCACTTCCTCCACTGCTTACAGATGATTCTGTTGCAGATGCAGCTGAAACTACCTCAATGCTTAAGGTCTTTGTAACTGAATTTCCAGCCTTATCCTGTGTGTAACATGTTACTGTCTTTGTTCCAGTACCATCAAATGTATAGGGTGTACTACACAAGGATGTGCTTGCACATGTCTTCAAAGGAGCTGTTACTCCAGAAACGCTTACCCTTGTTGTACTAGGATTAGATTCAACTGAGTTACATGTTAATGTTGATATCTGTCCATTCTGCAATGATGTTCCTTCAGATGATGTTGCTGTCATTCCTGTTGGAGCTGTTCCATCTACATATAATGTGTAGTTGTCTCTTGTGTAGTTCAAATGGTGTACTCTATCATAACAAGCTATAGCCCATGTATATCCTGTATAATTATCAGGAAGATTTATTGCTGTAATGTTATTTACTGAACCGTTTCCATTTACTACTCCATCATTTGCATTTCTTCCAAATGCTGTTCCATCTCCTGTACTGCTTACTGTTAGATTTGTTTTGAATCCTCCAGGACTGCTAAAGTCTCCAACTAATGAACAGTTCTTTAGGAAATTATCTGTTGGTATATATGAGAAGTTTACTGTTCTCGACTTTGTCCATGTTTCATTTAATGGACTTGTCAAGTTTATTCTCGGTGGCATTGTATCTAATGTTAATCTTACCACTGTTGAATTTATTCCAAATGATGTATCAATGCTTGCTGTTACGTTTACAGTAATATTTATTACAATATTTCCTGGTGTCTCTGTAGCGTTTCCTAATAGTTCACCATCTGTTTTATTTGCACTTCTTACTACAAACCAGAATGCTGAAATATTTGTTGGTCTCCAATGTTCTCCAGCACTACCAAAACCTATTGCATGTGTATTTCCTGACATATTTGCAGCTCTACAGAAATAATCATTTCCACCTGCTGAATTAACTCCTGCACCTAAATTTATACCAAGTGAAAGATTACTGCATATCCATGGTGTATAATTTCCAGAACCAAAAGTGTTATTGAATACTGCACTTCCATTAGTTCCTCCACCACCTAATTTTGCATGTGAATAATTTAATGTGATATTTCCTTTAACGAATGAGAAGTTTATGCTTGTAATATTTAAAGTTGAACTTTGATTCCACCATATAGTAAAATTAAATGTCTCTACACTATTATCTCCTATTACTAAGTCATTATCTGTTGTATTTACTCCTACTGGTGTTCCTGGTGCACAAGGAGCTGCTCCACTACAACTTGGTGCAGTACCATCAAAGAACTGACTAGAAACCAAACTGCTTCCAAAAATAAAAACAAATAACAACAATATAGATATAGATCCTTTTTTTATTATATTTCTCAATTACATCAACCTCTTTTAAATTTTTATTAATATATTTTGGACAGATGTTATATATAAAAGTTTATAATTACAATACAGTAACAACATGATTCTAAAAGATGATATAGATTGAACTTAATATAAAACAAATAAAGAAGTTTAGAATAAAATTATCTGGATTTTACTTTTATTGCTGCTTTAGCAACTTTTTTAGAACCCATATTACTGTCTGTAAAATATTGCCAGCATAAATACTCTTTTCCTAGTTTTGACTTCTTTGCTAATGATATTCTGCTTCCATTAATATTAAAATATGCAAATGTCCCCTTAGGTGATTTTAAAAAATAACTTCCATCTTTCCAGTTTGTTGATAACTCTTTTATATGAGTTATAAAATGTTTTTGTGTCTTGACATGTCTCTTTTCTAGTTTTAATGTTGGCTTGAATTGATATACAATAGAATAATTAGGTCTTACCTGCATCACAGTCATTAAGTCATCAAAAACCATTCTTTCCATAGTCACATTAATAATTATAGAGGAATAAATATATATACCTTTCGGAAAAATTTCCAGTGGTTTTTACAATTTTGTAAGAAAAATTAAAAAATATTATAAAAAATAAAGTAATTATTCTGGACTGAATTCATCTATTTTAGGAGTGAATTCATCATTGCTATTTATTATCCCTCTATTCCTTTGATACTCTCTTGCAAGGATATAGAATATCAACCCAAGGCTCTTTTTACCCTTATTATTACACGGTATTACTAAATCAATATTATTCAACTCATTATTTGTATCACATAATGCAATTACTGGTATCCCTATTTTTGCAGCATCCTCTACTAGATTTTTGTCTGGGAATGGATCTGTCACAAATATTAATTTTACCTCTATGAAATCTTCTAATTTAGTGTTTGTTAATACACCAGGATGGTATCTTCCTGTAAATGATCTTATTCCTGTTACTTTTGAGAACATCTCTACTGCACTCCATCCGTTCTCTCTTCTGCATACAACTAATACATCTTCTGGCTTGTAATTTGATAATAATTTTCCTGCTAATTCTAATCTCTCATTTATTTTTTGTACATTTAATACACTTAATCCATCTGGTCTTACTTTGTATATGAATGGCATCATTGCCTTTGTTCTGAATTTTGTTCCAATATGTAATCCTACTTTTAAGTATTCATCTTGTGGCACTAATGAATGTTGTTCTTCTGTTGTCATTTTTTATCATTCCTAAAGCTCAAAGAAAACTAGTTTGCTTGTTTCTTGCCTCAGCAATCTTTGGCTTTAAAATTTGGAAATTTAGAAGGTTTATAAATCTTATTATCACAAATTAAAGGTGGAAAACTTCAGGAATTTAATAAAAAAATTAAAAGATCTTAATATTTCAATAGGAGAATATGCTATCTTTGGCAGTGGACCTATGGCTGCTAAAAATTTGAGAGATTCTCATGATCTAGACATTATTGTTAGTAATAAAATATGGAAAGAATATAGAAAAAAACCTGAATGGAAACTCACAAAATTTACTATAAATGGAAAAGTTAGAGAAATTCTAGAAAATAATAGAATAGAATTATCTAATGGTTGGGGTTCTGGCGAGTGGGATATTAATAAATTGATTAAAGAAAGCGAGATTATTGATGGATTGCCATTTGTAAGATTAAAAGAAGTTTTGAAATGGAAAAAGATTAGTAATCGTGATAAGGATAAGAAAGATATTGAAATTTTAGAGAAATATGACAATTAGTCATTTAATGTTGCTTGTCTTTTACAAGTAGTTTTTAATTGTGCATTTTTTATAAGTTCACAAGGTTGTTTGTCTCCTGTTATTCTAACATATAAGTCTACACAGAAATCGTGTCCTTCATTTGTTGTTGTGTGAGAACAGAAATTTACATCCTGTATCTTATTGATTTGTGCGAACACACATCCATCACTCATGGAATAGTATGATCCCTCTTCCATTATATTATCAGGAATATTATCACAATCATTTATAGTTCCAACTTTGCCAATGCACTCTGCTTTTAGATAATTAGTTTTTATTGATGAACATGTTGATACATCTTTATTGAATTGCGCTAGTCCATAATAGCATGCATCATATTCAGTTGTATAATATGATTTTCCAGGAGTAGAAGTTGTTGATAATGAATCACAAACTGTTTTATCAACTCCATAATTGCTAACTATAGTGCTTATACACCATCCTGCTTCATTTTTGTTAGAGTCTTTTGTGCATAATTTTATATCTTTATCCCTTAAAGCCAAAGATAGAAGGCATTCATCTTTAACAAAACTGAAATGGTCTCCTGTTGACATTTTTTTATTCTTTGGTATATCATTACAATCATTTTCTGATGTTGCAGAACCTATAACGCATACCCATTTATTTCTTTCATAAGATATGAGGTTACATGTTTCTTTATTCTTACTATCAAAAGCTGATGCTGTTAAGCACCTTTCTTTATAATATGAACTGAAGGATAATTTCTCACATTCAATTGGATCTATTGTTGTCGTCTCCTTTGATGGTAATAAATAAGACCAAGTGTCATTATTTACAGTTTCACAATTTTCAGTATATGTATCACATAAATTATATGAACTTTTCTCTATAAGCTCGCAAGCATTCTTATTTTCTGCCTTTGAGCAAAAATTTGATAAATAAGCTTCAGAAGGAGTGTAACCAAGTTGATTATAAACACTTTGACAAGCACTCAATATAGTTATAAAAACAAATAAAATTCCTATTAAGAATAACCTCTTCATAAAAATATAAAGTCTATATAGGTATATAAAATTATCTGAAAAACTTAGAATTAAAAAATTTAAAAAAAATAAATAAAAGAGTTATAAGTTCTTTTTGAATTTGCTTACTATGTCTTCAGCTTCGTCTTTCAATCCAAGACCTAAGCCTATTCCCATTGCTAAAGCAAATCCTAGTCCTAATGCTCCTACTAGTATCAAGAATGCATTCTCTAGTACTCCAACTTTAACTCCTATCTGTCCTAATCCTACTATTATTGCTAGGAATAAGATTACAACTTTCAATACTCCACTTAGGACTTTCATCCCTCTCATGTTTGTATGTGATCTTATCTTGTAATCTACATAATGAGCTAAAGCTACTCCTACAAAGAATACTATTATAGCTACTAATACATTAGGTAACCATCTTACGAACTCATCTAATAGACTGCTTAATGTACTCAGATTTAATATCTCTACAGCTACCTGCAAGAATATTATGAATACAAACCATTTTACTAGATCTCCTGTTAAATTAGGAACGTTCGTATGTCCCATCTCTTTTGTTAAATGCGCCTCTTTTATGTATTTGTTCAATCCTACTTTTTCTAATAACCATTTAACTACATGTCCTACTATGAATGCGACAAAGTAGCCTAATACTAATAATAATATTGCAACAACTATATTAGGAAAAATTTGAATAAAATCCCGCCATAATTGTTCTAATGGCTTTAAGAATAAGTTTCCAGTTGATACTAATCCCTCAACTCCCAAACTTAACACCTCCCTTTTTATTAAATGATTTATGATATAACTTCTTTATATATATTTCTATTTCAGTGTTGTAAAATATAAGATTTTATATTTCTGTTAATTCTCTCTCTATCTTTTTTATTCTTTCTGTGAATTTGTTTCCTTCTGGATTATTATAGATTTTTACTAATGGTATTCCCAGCCCTGCAAGTACATCAGCATTTGTATTTGTATCACTTAGTATGTTTATATTGTTCTCCTTGAATATCTTTGTATCATTCTCAAATTGTGATATTGAATGGAATTTTAGCAATGCAGTATTGAATACTTTTTCTGTTAATTGTCTTGAATACTCATTTATCTTTGAGTTTATGCATACTAAACATTTATGTCTCACTTCTTCGCTCAATTTTTTATAAAGTTCTATCTCATTTTCATAGAATGGGTTTTCTATATAGATTAATCCGTAAGTTTCTATTAATGTTTTTACATATTCTAGCTGTTCATTTCCAGTTAATTCTTTTCCATTATAGAGGTATTTCCCGTTTGAATGATTGTCAAATCTCACTCCAAGTCTTAGATCAAAATTCAGATCTTTGAATACCTCATCAATTCCCTCTTTTATTATTATGAATAATTTTTCATCACTTATTTTTTTCCTGTCTTCATTTACTAGTCTTTTGTTTACTTCTGCTATTACATGATTATTTGCATTTAATGCTGCATCAAAATGTTGTGATGTTGTTGAAAATATTAAGAATTCTTTTATTCCATCATCTTTAGAGAATAAGATATTCATCGGTCTTGGTATCTGTGTAGGTTTTTCTATGAATAATTTCCATGGTTTTTTCATGCACTCAAATATTTTTTCTTCAAGTAATGCATAATCTTTATCATTTAAAAAATTTAATTTTTCTTTTAAGGAATTCAATACCTGGCTGTTATCTATTTTCTTATTATTTAATTCATTTTTTATTTTATTATAGTCTTCATCATTGATATTTAAATCTAGTATTGTAGTATTCTCATCGCTCTCTATCTTGAATGAGTTCTTCCAGAAATATAACAAGTTTTTTTTAAAGTTTTTAATTATCATAAAAATAAAAATTTATTCAACCTTTATTGGGAATGGTCTTTTTACTGTTATAGGAAGTACTCCCTTTTCTAATTCCATCTTAGCTATATCAACAGGGTTGTAATTTATCCTCTCAAAATCCTCTTCTGTTAATTTTACTAGTATTGGTGCTCCCATTGATATCTGCAAAGCTCTTGCTCCTATTAGTCTTGCTCTCTCGTATTTTGTGTATTTCATTTTTGCATTACCTTCCTTAGGTCTTTTGATTTTTTTATTGCGACATCTACCATCTCATTTACCTGATCTATTGTTAATCCGTACTCTCCACCTTTTTGTAATGAAGACATAGTTCCGTTTTCTAATACTCCTACTGTTATCCTTGCATCACATAGTTCTTCCTCTTGACTTGTTGGATCCACTATTATTTTCCCACCTATGTTGTATATTGTACATGATAATGGCATTGTTCCCATCTCTATCTTTTTATTTGTGCTCTCATGATAATCTATTTTATTCTGAGCATCCATTTTAGGGAATTTTGCATCTTTTATTGCTGCTAAAGCTGCTAAGCTTGCTGCATCGAATAAGTTTCCTGCATCATTTATTGGATATATATCTACTATTACCATCCACATTGCCTCTCCCTCTTTGATACATAATTTTTTGAAATCTATAGCTCCACCCTCTCTTAGTGCTCTGTCTATTACTCTTGCCATCTCTATTGCTTTTATGTTTGGAGGTCCTGGCTCGAAATCTGGGCTTGACATTGGTCTTAATTCTGCATTTACCATTATTGATCCCTGATCTGGTGTATCTGGAAATGGTTTTCCTACCTCAAATTTTACTCCAGCAAGTACATCTGTATCCCCTATCTTTACTCTTGCAGACCCCTCTGCTCCGCCTACTGCTCCATATTCTAATGTTATAGTCCTATACTCATCTAATTTTCTTAAATCGCTTCTTGTATTCTGTTCTAACAATTTTAATGTGTGTTTTCTTACTATGTCTGACATTTTTATTTACCACCTAATGAGTATTTTTCTTTTAGTGCTTTTATCTGTACTTCTTTTATATCAGCACATGCTTTTTTTGCCATCTCTAATAATTTTTTTAACTCTTCTTTTGTTAATCTTCCATCCATCTGTAATAGTGTTATCTCTCCTGTTCTTGTTGCCATTGCAACTGGTAAGTCTACTCCCTCTGGATATGAATCCTCTTCGTAATTCAAGTCAACTATTAATTTATCTTCAACTTTTCCTACAGATACTGCTGTTACTAGATCTTTCATTGGTATTCCTGCATCTGCTAATGCTAATGCTGCTGCAGTTATTCCAGCACATCTTGTTCCAGCGTCTGTCTGTATTAGTTCTATTGACACATCAACTACTGCTCCTGAATATGCACTTAAGTCTAGCATTGGGATTAATGCTTTCTCTGTTACCATTGATATCTCTTTTGATCTTCTGTTTCCTCCAGGTTTTACTCTATCTCCTGCTCCTGAGAATGCAAACATATTATAATCGCATCTTAGTATTCCTTTTGTTGGATCCTGCATGAATGCTGGATATAATTCTTTTGGACCATATACTGCTGCTATTGCTATTGTTCCCCCAATTCTGAACATTGCACTTCCATTAGCTCTTGGTACTACCCCTACCTTAGCCTCCATTGGTCTTATCTCATCAAATTTTCTTCCGTCAAATCTTTTATCATAAGTCTTATTCATTTTTTCTCTTGCTCCAAGAATTCTTTCATTCTGTCTGTTAATCCATTAATATGACTTTCAGCCTCTATTTTTCTTATTGATCTTATAGCTAGATGTTCTTTTTCAGGACTGTCTCCATTTATCCAGACTACTCCATTCTGTCCTACTGAGATCCTGCATCCTGTATAATCTTTTATCATTGTTATCATGCTTCCCTGTTTTCCTATTATTCTTGGGACTTTTGTGCTTCCTACTTTTATTATCTGTCCCTCTCCTAGTTTCTTTAATCCTGGTGCTTTCATTGTTAAGTCTATGATTCTTGTGCTTATCACATTTGATATTCCTGTCATTAGATAATCTCCATAATCAAAGTATTTTGTTAAGTCTGCACCCTTTTCTATAAAGTCAGATGTTGCATCTTTTAAATTTAAGTTAGCCTCAAAAGCCCATCCTATATCTAATCTCCATCCATTCAAACCTATCCCTACTACCTTTCCTATTACTATATCATCTCTTTTAGGTATATATGGCCCTGTTAATGGCACTAATTTTACAAATCTTCCATTTATGCTTGCTATTCCTATTTTTGTAGAAATCAATTGTTCTTTTTCTCTTATTACATCTTCCCCAGGTAAGAATTCTATACTTTCAGCTAATACCTGCCCAGGAAACACTATATCTCTATCATTAACTAATAAACCAGTCATTTTCTATCTTTTCTCCACTATCTCTGTCTCTATATGGCCTTTCGTTAACCTATTTAAATCTATCTCTAACTCCTCCTGTAATCCTGCTGGTATCTCTAAAGTCACATTTAAACTTCCATCATTAAGCCATCTTTCCTTTGTTACTGTTCCATACTGTTTTAATGTCTGGAAGCATTTTGAAGCTGTTGGTCCATGTATTGTTATTGATAATACTCTTGTCTCGAATTTTATTGGTATTATTCTCTTTATTGCATCTATGACTTCTTTTACCTGTTTTTCTGCATCTTCATCTGTTATTCTTACTTTTGCCTCATTTATTGCATTCTCTATTCTTTGTTGTGGATGTGGCTTTCCTGTTGTTGGATCTATGCAGCTTCTATGTATTAAATGTGCTACCTGTTTTCTTCTCTCATCTAATTCTTTTCTTAGCATATCAGCTGTCTGTTGTATATCACCGCTTTTTACTATGGTTTTGCAGATCTCTGATTTTTCTAATGTCCCGAATGCTCTCTCTAAATCACCCTCAGAAGCTCTTAATCCTTTTTTAGAATCAGTGAATATTTCTTCTACAACAACTACATCATTTATAGAGATAGGTTTTCCACTCTTGAATTCTATTGCTTTCTCTGGATATACAAGTATCTCAAAGTTTTTCCCCTCTCTCTTTAGTTTGGCAATTACAGATCTCTCTGATTCTTTTGCCATGTTTATACCTTCTTAGCTAATTTTCTTAGGTAGTCTTTGTCAACTCTCTTGAATGATCTATCAGAAGTTTTTATGTAAGCCCCATCTATTCTTTCTATGTCAAATTCTTTTCCAAATATTTTTTTGAAAGCACTTACACCAAGTTTCATTGCATTCTCAAGTGTTATATCATCTGCATACTCTTTCTCAAGTATCTCATTTAATTGTACCTCAGCCTCTCCTACTGCTGTTGCTTTATATTGGAAGTATATTCCTGTTACATCTGTTAAAAATAGTTGTGGTCCATCATCATCTACTCCAGCAAATAATACACTAACTCCAAAAGGTCTTGCCCCTCCGAATTGCGTATATGCTTGCTTCATATTAGCAATTTCTTTTACTAATAGTAATGTATCCATAGGACTGTCATAATTTACTCTATATTGTTGTGCTATTAATTGTGCTCTCTCTATCAATACTCTTCCATCCATTAAATATCCTGTAGCAGCAGCACCAATATGATCATCTACTTGGAATACTTTTTCAACACTATCTGGAATTATTAATTTCCCTATGATTCTTTTATCTGCTAATAATAATACTCCATCTTTACACACTATTCCTAGTGATGTTGTTCCCTGTCTTACTGCTTTTTTTGCATATTCTACTTGCAGTAGTCTTCCGTCCGGACTGAACATTGTACTGCTTCTATCATATCCCATCATCTGGTGAGTTATTGTTGGTTGCATATTATGAAACACCTCCGTTCATAAATTTAGATCGTGCTTTATTTATCATTCCTGATACACCTAGACTCCTTACGATTATTTCCTCTTTATTAACCTTTCCCAATAAACAGAAACTTGCTCTTAGATTATCAAGATATTTGTTGTTTATCCTTATTATTCCTTTATTTTCTTTATAATCTATAAATCTTATGTCTGCTTTTGATAATATTATATTGCCGAAGTACTCTTTAAATGTTTTCAATATACTCTCTTTGATATTATTAGGATTTATATTTTTCTCACTTATCACTTGGTATACTAAGTATCTTTTCTTCTCTCTCAAGCTTGGTTTTAATAGCTTTTGTTTCATAATAAAAAAATAAATTAAAAGAATTTAAAGCTTTAGATTTTATTCTGAAGGTACTAATACAATATTTAAAGGTTCATTCCTTCCGGTTGTTAATGTTATAGTATCAACATAATCCTCATAACCAACTCTAGAGACAACAAGATAGTGCTCTCCTGAGTCTAGAGATAATAATTTTGGTGTATTACCTTTTTCAGTTCCATCTATCCATACATCTGAATTTGTTGGTTCAGAGTTTATTTGTATGCTGGCAGGTGGAGGCGTATTTTTTGATACTTTTCCTGTAAGCTGTGTAGAAAATAAAACTGCTAAAACTGCTAAAAGTAACAATCCTCCCATTATCAAATATTTTTTATTATTGTTTTCTTTTTTCATTCATTCACTCTCCATTTATTTTTTGAATCAAAGAATATATAGAATAATTTCACCATCTTTAATTAATTCGTAGGATAAGTTGTTTAAATAATTAACTATTAAGTTCTAAAGCTTTATTAGCCTCCCCACCTGTCATTCCTAACACTTTTAGTAAACTTATGAAATCTATTCTTGATACAAGTTCATATTGATTTGATGCCATTGTAAAGAATAACATTCTTGCTTTATATTTTCTGCATAATTGTATGCTTTGCATCACCCAGTTCATTTCTACTAGATTGTTTATTTTGTTTAATCCAAATGCTATTGCTATATTATTTTTTGATGCCATACTTGCTAATATATGGTCTAGTCCTGGTCTGTCTGCTGTGTAATTATCTCTTTTCCCAAAAGAATGTGGATTTAATAAGATTTTCACACTTTTATGTTCTACTAACCTTCTTGCATCTGTATAATCTTTTGCCTCTCTAATATTTAGTTTTTCTAAATCTTCTCTGAATAATATTCTGGTATATCCTAATGTTTTTGCAAATTTTTCTATTTCATTATTTCTTTCCATAAATAAAAGGTCTGTTGCCATATCTTTCTTATAGTAGCAAGACTTATAAATATTCTTTGGTCATATTATAATATGAAACTTACAGAAAAAATCATTCCTAAACATATTGGTATTATTCTTGATGGTAATAGAAGATATGCAGAAAAGATGGGTATTAATCCTTTAGAGGGTCATGAAGTAGGTTATGAAAAAGTTAAAAAAACAATGGATTGGTGCAAGGAATTAGGTGTTAAAGAATTAACTGTATACACTTTTTCTACTGAAAATTTTGCAAGACCTAAGAAAGAAGTCAGTTTTTTAATGAAACTTTTCGAAAAAGCATTCAAAGAACTTAGAGATGATAAGAAAAAATTAAAAGAGCTAAGAATAAGATTTATAGGTAGAATTTCTATGTTTTCTAGAACTGTTCAGAAGATTATGAATGAACTCATGGATATAACAATAAATAATGGACCTTACACGATTAATTTTGCTATGGGTTATGGTGGAAGATCTGAAATAGTTGATGCAACTAAAAAAATTATTCAGCAAGTTAAAGATGGAAAATTAGATATTAATGATATTAATGAAGAAAATTTTAAGAAAAATCTTTATCTTCAATCTTATCCAGATTTAATTATTAGAACTTCAGAATCAAGATTATCAGGTTTTTTAATGTATCAATCAGCTTATTCAGAAATAATATTTTTACCTGACAAATTATGGCCTGAATTCGAAAAAGATGATTTGATTAAATGTATTGAAGAATTCTCAAGAAGAAACAGAAGATTTGGCAAGTAACTATATTTTTTTAGTTATTTCATTAACAGATTTATCAACTTTTTTCTTTGTAGTATCAACAATTATTATTTTATGTTTATTTTCTTTAGCTTCCACTAAACAGATATCAAATATTTCACTATCTAAATTTTCTCTTATTTTTATTTTTGAATATTTTCTTTTCTCTAATCTTTTCTTTAATTCTTTTATATCGCATTTAATAACTATGCATAGATCAACATATTTTTTTGGTAAGTAATGACTTAAATGACTATCAATTATAATATTAGTTTTTGAATTATTTATTATTTCTATTAATTTTTTATTTAGTTTTTTATCATCTATTTCATAGGTATCATATTTTTTTAGATATTTATTATTCAGTTTATTTTTCTTTATTATTTCATTAACATCAATATATGTATAACTTATTTTCTTTGCTAGTTTTTTTGCTATTATTGTTTTTCCTGTACATGGTGTTCCAGTTATGATGATTGTTTTCATGAGATTATAGTTCCAATAAATTCCTTTTTATCAAAAAATCTGTTTAGATTATTAAAATCTTTTCCATTTAATATTGCTGTCTCTGTTTTTGATCTTGTTATTATTTCCGCTGCTGCTTGATCTAGTATGAAATGTTGTCCTGCTTCATATTTTATTTTTTTTATTATATCATTAAAAGATTTATAATCTACATAACTTATTAGTTTTGAATTTTTATACTTTCTGGGATCTTTATCATATAATCCGTTTACATTTGTCAGATTAATAAATATCTTAGCTTTCAGATATTCAGCTATTTCTGCAGCATTTCCATCACTTGTCATGTGTGGTTGTACTCCTAATGCTCCTGTTACAACAAGATTATTCTCTTCTATCTGTTTTTTTACCTCTTCTAATGTATCTGGTATATCTATTGTTATATTAAATAATCCGGAGATTAATCTTGCATTTAGTTTTGTTGTCATTATCCCAATTAAACTTTTTACTTTATCACCTTTTACCTCTTTCATATATTCTCTTGCTGTTTTCCCACCTCCTGTCACGATTATTATTTTATATTTTTTATTTAATCTTTCATAATATTAATTTCATTATTCTAGAATTTAAATCTTTTCTTTAATCAACAGTAAATAATTCACTATCATGGTCTACATCAAATAATCCTATTCTTGCACCTGCATCTAGCCATCCATGTGCATAGTTTAAAGCAGCAAATGCAGTCACATAATCCCCTTTATCTCTGAAATGTTTTGCATCTGAATAATATCTTTTTGCCATATCTAAGAAATCCTCAGCTGCCTCTTTGATATTTATTTTAACATTAGTATTTATCTTTACTTTCTTTAATGCTCTTCCTGTTACATCAAAATATTTCTCCAGTTTTTTGTCAGTTACCTGTTTCATGGATTTAAAGAATGATGGGTATTAATAAAATTATTTAAAAAAGAAAAAATTTATTTTGGTATTAGTGTTGGAGTTATTTTTGTTATCTGTCCTGCCAAAATATCAAAATCTTGTTTATATTCCAGATATCCGAATTTTTTTAGGCTTAGCTCATGTTTTCCAGGAGCCAAATCATTGAATGTTGCAGGAGTCACTCCTCTATTAATGCCATCTATATAGATACCTGCCTCTGATGGTGAGCTTCCTAAATTTAATGTTCCTGTTTGTGCTAGGTTTACATTAAAGCTATGCCATGATGTACCCTGTGCTGTGTTTGGTTGATTTATGTTTACTATGCTTGTATGTGTTGCATATCCTTTTTTCGTTACTGTTAATGTGTATATTCCTAGATCAACTTTTGAATTTCCTCCAGCTCCAGCAGTAGAACTTGTTATCCCTTGATATCCTGGATGTCCAGTTTTTGTTAATTTCCATGAGGCTTCTGTAGGGTTCGTAATTAACCAGAACCCTCCTGTGCTGCTTATCTCTTTTAGCTTTACATGAACTGTTTTTGTATCTCCTGCTCTTAGGTTATGGTATGTTGTACTTGTAAAGTATCCTGGTTTCTCAAGAATTAATCTGTATGTATAATAGTTTGTATAATCCTGTACTGTCTTGTTCACGTCTATTGGTGTATATCCTGCATTTCCAGCGCTCTCTGTTCGTACTATTGCTCCTGCTGGTTCTGATGTTACTATGAATCTTACTTGTGGTTCTGGATTTAATACTATATTTATTACATTATTTGACCCTGCTGGTGTTTCTATAAACTGATTATATGGTGCATAGCCCTCTTTTTTTATTTGGAGGAAATATTTTCTCTCATAATCATATTGGGAGTTTTCATTTGTATCTGCTAGGTTTGTTAATAATACATTTGATTTTTCAGGGAATGCTTGGTATAATTCTTCTAGTGTATATGCCATCCTGTTTAACCCTTTTATTATTCCTACTACTGTTACATTAGCCCCTTCAGGTATTGTATTCACTTGTAATGTGTTTGTGAATGTATATGCTGATTCTAATGTTATATTCACGACATTATTTGATCCTGCTGGTGTGCTGACATATTCTGCTGCATCTTTATAACCTGTTTTAGTTGCAGTTATTAGGTGATAATTATTTGTCTCTGTATCATATAAATTTGTAATTCTTAGAGGAGAATCCCCTTTGTATATCCCTCCTGCATAAATTTTAGCTCCTGTCGGCACTGTATCAACCAATAATGTATTTGTATAAGTATAAGCTAATACACTCCCTACCATCACTAAAAATAAACCTAAAATTGCTAAAGAAATTATTATCTTCCTGTTTTTATCCATTTTTTACCACCAAAATAATTTTAGGAACACACATTTATATAATTTTCTAAAATGATATTTACAACATATATATTAAAAATGACAATCTTTTAGAAGAAAAATATTTAAACTGAAAAATAAGTAGTTTTGTATGACAAAGATTGATGATATGGAATTTCATTTGGATAAAATTGAATCTTTTGTTAATGACATTAAATATAAATTGCAGAGTAAGCAGTCTGAAAGAGTATTATCTAGTCATGTCTGGATGTCTGATAGTATAGAAAAAACAATTAATAATAGTGTAAAACCTTTTATGGATTCTATTAAAGATTTCAAATCAGAATATGAGCAAGCTGTAGGACCTACTGTTCAGTTTGATTTTATTATAAAGCATTCTAATGAATTGAATAAACACTTGAACAATCTTAATTCTTCTTACAAGAATAAACTTCCTTTCTCTCAGATATCACCACAGTTGAATCAGTCAATTCCTGAAATATCATCTAATCTTAATAGTCTTAGAAATAGATTTAATATTCTTAAAGGCAACATGAAAAGGTTCAAGCTTGAAGATGAATCTTTGTTCTAATCTTTTTTCTCATACAATTTTATATTTATCTCTCCAAAAGATTTTTCCTGATGTAATTCTATCTTTTCCTGATTAGCTAGATGCAATAGTGGTGAGAATGCAGCTAATTTCATCCTTCTCTCCTCGCTCCCTACTAATTCTGTAAAAGTTATTATTGGTTTCCCATCTATCTTTAATGATATCTGTTTTAATAAGTCATTTATCAATGATGTGATATCTATTGGTTTTTCAGGTATTATCATCTCTGGTACTCTGTTTCTTTCAGCCAGTCTTAGTAATCTTCTCTCATTTACATTCAATGCTTTCTCTAATGCTTCTATAAGGTCATTTACACTAACTTTTTTCTTTCTTGATTGTGGTGTCTTTATTGTCAGTTTTGGTTCTACATCTAATATTATTCTTCTGCTCTGAAAATCATCTAATTCTTCTATTTCTTCATGCGGGAACATCATATTATCTAGATTAGCAATTCCTTCTGATAATAGTTTTTCAGATTTTATCTTTAATAATATTGCAGATGCCAATAATACTTTTCCTGATAAGAATAAGTTTGATTCCTGTAATTTTTTTATTGTCTCTAGATATTGTTTTGATAATATTGATATATCTACATCCCATGGATCCATCTCTCCTGTTTTTATTAGATCTAATAAGATTGTCTGCCATGTTATCTCATCTTTTTGCATTAACATCTCTAGAATTTTATCTTGCATATACTATTTTATCATTATTATATTTATATAGGTTATTATTTGAATTTTCAAAAATGTTGTAGGATTTTCAATAATTCTTCACAAAGTGTTTTTAACTTCAAGTTTCTTAGTAAATAATATGAAAGAGATTATGATTATATTGATATTATTATGTTCTTGTACAGATATGGATTCAACACCTTTTATAAGAGATTTATCTCCTCAGACTGCTTTTGTTAATGAAATAATTGATGGTGATACCTATGTTGTGGATATTAACGGAAGTGAAAAGCACATCAGGGTTTTAGGTATTGATTATCCTGATGTTTCTGATGACAGGATTGATAATTTTCTTGATTTGGATATCTCTAAAAAGAGAATAATATTCTGTTATGATGATGGTAAAAAGGAGTTGATAAAATTATTAGTTAATAAGAGCGTTACATTAAAAGCTGATATTGCAGCACCAGACAGGGATGTGTATAATAGATTATTAAGATACGTGAGTGTTAATGGTACTGATATTGGATTATTGCTTTTGAATAATGGTTATGCAAGATTTTTAAACGATAATGAGATTCAATGTTCCAGATGTTTAAGATATTCTCAATTCTATAACAAAGCTAAAGATTCAAAGAATGGTTGTTTATGGAATAATTAGTAATTCTAAGAAAGCATTATAAAGCAAAATAGAGTTTTATTATTGTTTTGCCGATGTAGCCTAATCTGGTAAGGCAACGGTCTCGAATAATAATATAGATAACCGTTTCCGAAAGGAATTGTAGGTTCAAATCCTGCCATCGGCGCTTATAACATATCTGCTTTCCTTGATTTAAAAGCAATTATATATTTATATTCAGCCACGCTATATTAATACTAGATAAAACTTTTCTTCATTTATTTATAATTCTTTAAAATGTTCAAGAATAATTTATTGTAATATGTTAACTGAGAATGTTAATATAAAAGTTAACTTTTTAAAGTTATAGACTAAAAGTAATAATATGTTAACTAAAGACCTTGATTCTACTGATTTGAAGATTCTTTATGAGTTAGATAAAAGTTTCAGGCAGCCTTATACTAAGATATCTAAAAATATTGGTATTAGTAAACAAGCTGTTAAGAAAAGGATTGATAAATTAGTTGATAATGGTATTATTAAAAAATTTGTTATAATTATAAATATGGCTAATTTTGGTGTTATTCCTAACCAAGTGTACATTTCTTTGCATTCTACTTCTGAAAAAAGAAAAAAAGAGTTTATTGATTTTTTAATAAATGAAAAAGTCATTGCACAGGTGACATTATGTGAAGGTATTTATGATTTATTTTTTGGTATTACTGGAGATAATATTTATGAGATTGAGGGGTTTTTATCATTAATTTTCACAAAGTTTTCTGATATTATTAAAGAGAAAAAAATAACTATAATAATAGACACAAGATTATTTCCTAGAGATTATTTGATAGATAAGAAAAGAGAGATTATACCATCAAATAAAGGTTTTCATCAAAGGAAATTTATTAAACATGAAATTAAAGATATAGATAATAAGATTCTTAGGATTTTATGTATAAATCCTAGGATTCAGGTTGTTGATATTGCTCTTGAATTAGATTCTAATGTTCAGACTATAATTAACAGGATTAAATTTTTAGAAAAGAATGGTATTATACGTGGATATATGTATCTGACAAATGAAAAGATTATGATACAGCACACTATTCTTATTGAGCTTAGTTCTATGGAAAATAATGTTGAGCAAAGATTATTTCAATATTTATCTTCATGTCCCAATGTTGTTTTTGTTGTTAAATATTTTGGTGAATATAATTTTTCTATTACAACAGAATCTAAGAATTTCGATGAGCATAGGAGATTTTGTGATAATTTCAAGAAAGAGTTTTCAGATTATATAAAAAGTTTTATTCCTTTATTTATTCATGATATCAAGAAGATGAACCTATTGCCTCCGGATCTCAAGTAGCAAAAGCTTTTTATTCTTCTTATCAGAACTTAATATTAATGAAAATTCCAGATCATTTAATTAAAGACTATATTAAGTTAGGCAGGATTAAGATTTCTCCAAAATTTGATGAAAAAGATCTAAGACCTGTTGGTTTAAGGGTTCATTTAGGTGATGAAATTCTTTTTTATGAACCTAATCAAGTTATTGATTTATCATCTAATAAATTTCCAAAATATACTAAAGTAAATATTTCCAAAAAGTCTTTTGAGTTAAAGCCAGGACAGTTTATTCTTGGACATACAAAAGAAAGAATCACAACAGATAAAAACATTTTATGCGAATTAGACGGTAGAAGCAGTATAGCAAGATTAGGTTTAAGTGTTCATGTTTCTGCTAAAATTCTTGATGGAACTTTTGAAGGTAATCATTCAGGAGTTTTAGAAATTTATAACCACTCTAATGTTACTTATTTATTGAAAGCAGGAATCCCTATTGGTTGTGTTACTTTTGAATTATTATTAGACAAAGTTTCAGGTAAAAGTAAAATAAATTATAAGATAATTAATAAATTAGTTTCAGCAGAAGGATATAAATAAACTATTTTAAAATTCTCCTAATGTCAATTGTTTTTTAGATCTTTTTCCACCTGAATATTCTAGATATGAACTCCAGCTTTTTCTAAATATTTCTGGATATTTTTCCCAGTTATTTTTTAAGAATTCTTTAGTTACTGGATCAGCAGGATATCCTGAGCCACACTCGATTCCTAATTTTTTTCTCATTACTTCCATTTCTTCTTCACGTGCACATTTTGCTAGGATTGAGGCTGCGCTTACTTCACAAAATAAAAAGTCTGCCTTGTGTTCACATAATATTTCTGTTTTTACTTTCATTCTTTTATTCAAGAAATCTGTGAATGCTTTTTTATTTGTGCTTGGACAGTCTACTATTACTTTTTCTGGTTTTAAATAATTTATTATCTCAGCCATTTTTTCACCTTCTAGATTATTTAAATTTGAAGTATCAGAAAATAAGGCTTTATCTATCTCATCTGGATATATTTTTATGATTTTATAATCTTTCACTATTTTTATTATTTCTTTAAATAATTCTTCTCTTCTTGTCTGGCTTAATAATTTAGAATCTTTAACTCCTATAGTTTTCAATTTATCTAAATCAATATCTTCTATCAATACTCCAGCCATTATCATTGGACCTATTACAGGACCTCTACCAGCATCATCGATACCACATATTAATACCATTAATAGAATTATTTTCTTCTCATTTAATTAGATTTCTATTCATTTCTTATGCTTGAAATATTCTATCTGTCTTAAACGAGTTTTAGCATCTTTCAATGTCTTATAAAGTCCCATATTTCTTCCCTTTTCAGAAACTACTTTATATCCTTCTTTGGTTCTCTTAATCATTAGTTTATTACACCTATTGCTTTCAAGAAGAGCCAAGCTAAGATTATTAACATTCCAATACAAAATATTATTACCCAAAGTGTTGTTCTATCTTTCATAATAAATTTTTAATTTTAAAGTTTATAAAACTTTAGAAGAATTTATTGAAGGATTTTCAGTTTTTTTGAAACATACATCAGAAACGTTAGGGTTATTTCCAGATAAACGATTTATGATTCTAGATTATTGTATTAATTTTATTATTAGAAAATATTTCTGAAAATCCAAAAAATCTTTCAACAATAATTTCGTATGGAAATGCATTTTATTAGTGTTTGAGCACTGGACACGACAAACTTGCGCGCCAGGTTTATAAGGAAAATTGTTCAAGATTAGATTATGATTAAGAAAATAAAAAATAGTTTTATATGTGAAGAATTACCAAATAATAAACTATCAATAAAATATAATAAACTTTCAAAAGAGATAATAATTAACAAAAAAGACTTATTCAATGAAGATTATGCAAGTTTAGCTGGAATGATACCTGATGGAAGTTTAATTAAAGATTTAATGAGAGTATATTTTCACCAAAAGAAGGATTTAAGAAAGATAGATTTATTTGCAGTCTTAATATCAAAATTATTTTCACCAAAATCTACTATATTATATAAAGCAGATATAAGTGGAATGCAATGTTACATTAATTCACAGACTTTAGCAAGATTTATGTATCATATATTAGAAATTCCAAAATCAGATGAGTCTATGAGAGTTCCTAATGGATATTTGATTCCAATAAAAATGTTAAAATTGCTTATCTAAGAGAAGCTTATGACATGGAAGGAACTATTTTAAAAAGTTTAACAGAAATAAGATTTGGAGTAAAAAGCGAATTATTTGCTAATGATATTCACAGACTATTAAAAACATTAGGAATAATATCAACACTAACTTTTGCACCAAGGATTAAACAAAAATCAGGACAACATAGAGTTCACATTTATAGAAAAGAAAATTTTATTAAATTCAAAGAAATTGGTTTCAGCATTCCATTTTTAGAAGAAAGATTTGAACAATTGATGAAGAAATATAAAATAGCAGAGAATAGCGGGGGATCTCCGAGATAACCATAGTTAATCTCATTGGATTTGAATTCGTCAGACCTCTCAAATTTGAGTTGATCTTCCAACGACCCAACCGTGCTAACTAGCATTTCGGGTATCGCAATGAGTGCTTAACTCCTTATGAGCCTTCCGCAGTAGAACATCATCGAAACTACTTCGACGGACATTTAGTAAAAACCACAATTAAGTAATTTTTCCTCCTAGCTGTCCTACCCTTATAGACTCAAGGTTCGCTATGGTATCAGCTTCCCCTATCCTCTGCTGGTTTTTAGTATCCTCGTTATTTTTATAAACCTTTCCACACAGTATATATTATAGGTTTTGGGCATTAAATATGAAAACATTTGATATGAGAGAATTCATGGATATTGAGAAGAAGGTTATTAAAGCTATTTCTCTTAAAGATTCTATTAATGAAGTTAAAACTGTTGCCTCTTTTGAGATAGCTTCTTTAAACAAAAAATACAAGTGTTGTGCTGTTGTTATTGATTATAATTCTCTTTCTGAGTTAGAAGTTAATTTTACTGAGGGTGATGAATTGATGTCTTATTCTCCTAGGACTATTCCTTTCCGTGAGGGTCCTATTATTATTGAAGCTTATAGAAGTTTGAAGATTAAACCTGATGTTCTCTTAATGAAGATAATATCATTATTGATGATGAGATTAAAGGTAAAGCTTTGAAGATTAAAGAGTTAGCTAATCCTGTTTATATTAGTCCTGGTCATGGTCTTTCTGTTGATAAAGCTTTAGAGATTATTAAGAAAGTTTCAGATCCTGAAT
Organism: archaeon GW2011_AR18; assembly: GCA_000806155.1. Lineage (GTDB taxonomy): Archaea > Nanobdellota > Nanobdellia > SCGC-AAA011-G17 > GW2011-AR18 > GW2011-AR18. The sequence continues at coordinate 26,700 of JWKX01000004.1, read as the reverse complement.
ACAAATTACCTTTGCCTATGCATCTTGCTCATAAACATATTAATAAATTAAAAAAATAGTTATTTTATAAATTGCCATATTTTAATCTGACGGTCAATAATACCAATTATTTTTTCTTTGGCCTGATTTCCATCAATTATTATGTCCGCTTTTTCTTTTTGTATTTTTTCGTATTTTTTAGATTCAGGTATTACAACATTCATTGTGTAATCGAGTTGTTCTATATCATTGGATCTTTTTAGTCTTCTGTAAATTAAATTTAAATCGGAAATATCTACCCAAATTTTTTTATCAAATAATTTATTTAATTCTTCATTTACAAAAAGAAGGTAGCCTTCAACAATTACAACTTTATGAGGCTGAATTTCCATGTCAAAAACCTCAGTCCATCTATGGCTTGGTATGTGAGTACTCTCTCCATTTTTTAGTTTTTTAAGAGAATAAATTAGTTTATCAGTTCTTAGTGATTCTGGAGCTTCCCAATTATTGGATTTAACTTTAAAGAATTTATCTTGATTTATATGTAAAAATTTTCCTTTATATTTCTCTTCTAATTCATTAACAACTGTTGACTTTCCTGAACAACTTCTACCACAAACACCAATAACTATTGGTTTTTCATTTTTTCTAGAGATTACCATTTTTATCTAAAATAAAATAAGTTGCTAATGATAAAAAAAATAACGCAACAATAACCATCATCCACTTGCCTATATTAGTAGGTTGTTTCCATGCTTGTTGAAACCAGTCATTAGATACAAAGGCTATAAGAAGACTTGTTGCAAGTAACATTGACTTTTCAAGTCTTTTATTCATTGAATAACTCCTTTGGATTATATTCTTCTTGTTGTTCTTGGTTTATTTTGTTTCCCAGTGTTAGGTAATTTGCAGTTTTGAATCCATGAACTTTTGCAACAATATTTCTTGGAAACCTTTCTACTCTCTCATTATAGTCTCTAACTACTTTATTGTAGGTTAATCTAAATTGTTGAAGTTTTCTTTCTATATTAGAGATGTTACCATGACCCATAATTTGTCTATACAACTTGTCTGCTTTTACTTTTGGGTATCTTTCAAATAATGTTTGTATTTTAATAAAATTATTCTCAATTTCATCAACAGCTTCAGTTTTTTCGTTAAGAGATTTATCTTTTGTCCATTTACTTCTTGCTTCTATTGTGTCCTTAATTATCTTATATTCATGTATACTATACTTTTTAGCTACTTGAGCTAATGCTGGCAACATATCTATTCTTCTTTGCATAATAATATCTATACCTGCAAATCTTTCATCTAATTTGTTTTTCCAATATATAAATTTATTATAGATAGTTATCCACTGTTTTGCAAGTAGAAAAGAACCTAATCCAACAATACCAATTCCAATCCATATTATAGTTTCCATTTTTTATACCTCAAAATAATCCTTTTCTTTCAAATTCTTTGGTTTTACTTCAGCTTTAAAATATTTTATCATTTTCTTTATTGCCTCTTGTTTGGTCTTTAAATTATTGACCAATTTATAAATCTCCACAGTCTTATCCTCTTCTATATCCAAGTCTATTTGTATTTTTGTCATTTTCTATTAGCATGTAACATGATGATATATGGTAATATATAAATGTTTCTATACTTTTAATTTAAAGTTGTATTGCCAATAGTTATTTAAATCTTTAAATTAATAGTTAGTTATGAAAGTTTATAGTTTATTTAATAATTTCTCAACTTCTAATAAAGAGTTGTTTGATATTTCTAAGGCTTGGTTTGCTGTTTCTCTAGCTTTTGGTATTGTTCTTGGTGGTATTAATTCATTGTTTTTCAAGGCTTTCTTAATTGCAGCCATTGCTGTTGGTCTTGGTTTTTTATTGCATGAATTATCTCATAAGGTTATTGCTCAGAGATATAAGTTCAAGGCAGAGTTCAGGAGTTTTGATAATATGTTATTTTTGGCTGTTATTATGAGTTTTTTCGGTTTTGTTTTTGCTGCTCCTGGTGCTGTCATGATTTTATCTAGGATTTATGATATTAGGAAGACTGGTATTATTTCAGTAGCTGGTCCTGTTATGAATATTATAATAGCTATTTTGTGTTTGTTTATCATATTTATTCTAGATGGTTTTAGTATGTTATCTCTTGGTATATCTCAAATAATTAATCTTCCTTTATACTTGTCTATTCCTATTATTGGTTTTTTAGTCAATAGTTGGTTAGCTCTGTTTAACATGATTCCTTTCTGGCAGTTTGATGGTGCTAAGATTTTTAAGTGGAATAAACTAATTTATTTTTCTATTGTTATTATCTCTGCTTTTTTGGTTTTTGGTGTTAGCCTTTTAATCCAAAAATTATAAATAGTACTAAATTAAAAGAGTCATATGGTCGTTAATAAGGAACAGAGAGTTGGTGTTTTCGTTGATGTTCAGAACATGTATTATTCTGCTAGAGCTCTTTACAGTGCTAAAGTTAATTTTAAAGAAATTCTTAAAGAAGCTGTTAATGGTCGTAAATTAGTTAGGGCTTTTGCTTATGCTGTTCGTGCAGGTGAGAAGGATGAAGAGAATTTCCATAAAGCATTGGATGGTATTGGTTTCGAAGTTAAGTTAAAGGATTTGCAGGTTTTTTATGGTGGTAATAAGAAGGCTGACTGGGATGTTGGTATTGCTATTGATGCTATTGAATTAGCTCCAAAATTGGATGTTGTTATTCTTATTAGTGGTGATGGTGATTATATCCCTTTGGTTGAACATCTGAAAAGAGCTCTTGGTTGTAAAGTTGAGGTCATGGCTTTTGGTAAGAGCTGTTCTGGTAAGTTAAGGGAAGCTACTGATGAGTTCTTGGATATGGACTTGAATCATAAGAAATTTACTTTTGTTAAAAGATAATCTTATTAATTTAATAATATTTATAGTTTTATGATTGAGGAATTATCTTTTGGTGCTGTTGTTTTCAGGAAAGAGAATAATAAAGTTCTTTTCTTGTTATTATACCGAAAAGCTCATAAGAATTATATTGAATCTTGGGATTTTCCTCGTGGTCTGATTCAAAAGAACGAGACTCCTGAAGAAACTGCTAAGCGTGAGATTGTTGAAGAGACTTCTATTAATGAGCTTAAGTTTGTTAAAGGTTTTAAGGAAATCATTAAATGGTTTTACAAGAAAGACGGCAATTTAGTCAGCAAAAAAGTTACCTATTTTTTAGCAGAGACCTCTCAATTAGATATTAAGATTAGTAATGAACATGATGATTTCAGATGGTGTTATTTTGATGAAGCCTGTAGTTTAATTAAATTAAAGAATACTAAGGAAGTTTTGATTAAAGCTGATGAATATCTGACAGGTAGGCTTAACAAGTATTTTGATTAGTTAATCTTTTAAACATTTGACTTATTTTATTTTAATGGATTACATTCAAAAATTTAAAGATTTTATTAATAATATCAAAGTTTCAGATAATATAGCAATTTTTTATCACTCTATGTGCACTGATGGTTTATGCTCTTGTATTATTACATCTAAAGCTATAACTAAAATTACAAATGTAATTCCAAAGTTGTACATCCAAAATGAGCATGAGATTACTAAAGAGAATATTAAGTTATTAAAAGATAATTATATCAATAAGATTATTTTTGTTGATCTTTGTCCAGATAAAAGTTTTAAAGATTTAAGATTATTAGAAAAAGATCATGATATCTTGATAATTGATCATCATAAATACTTAAATAATTTCAATTCAGATAAAACATTATTCGTTCATTCTGAATTTATAAGGGAAGATCTTGATGGTTCTAAATATCCTGCTTCTAAACTTTGTTATGATTTATTTTCTAAGATGATTAATGTAGTAGAATTCGATTGGCTTGCTGCTGTTGGTCTTGTTTCTGATATGGGCTATAAATCATGGGCCTATTTTGTTATTGATGTCCAGAATAAATATCATTTAAATAAAGATGATGATCCTTACAGGACTGAAATTGGTAATGCTTCATCTGTAATTAAGATAAGTAAGGAAGTTTATGAAGATAGAGATATTGCTTTTGATGTTGTTTTTAACTCTAAAAATATTTTTGATGTTTTAAATAATAAATTATTAATTGAGACAAAAAAGAAAGCAGAAGAGGATATTTCTAAATGGATGAATAATCTTGATAAAATTGAAAAATATGGTGAGTTAATTGTTTATGAAATCAAACCTAAGTATAAGATTCATTCAACTCTTTCTACACAGATTAATCTTAGGTTTTTCCCTAATAATACTGTTATTGTAATATCTGATTATGAAAATAAAGAACTTTTAGAGATTAGTGCTCGTGATCAAAGGTGTATTATAAAATTAAACGAATTCCTTAGGGATTTAGTTAAAGATCTTCCTGATTCTACTGCTGGTGGTCATATTCCTGCTGCTGGTGCTCGTATTAGAAAAGAAGACTTGAATATTTTCAAGAAAAGATTGATAGAAAAATATCCAAATAAGTAAGTTTATAAATATCTATTCTATTATATTATTTATGGCTAATGAAGAAAAGATTGGTTTCCATAAAGGTTGCCTTACAACTTTAAGTAAGGAACGTGAAGAATTGCTGAAATTAGTGAATATTACTGAACAATTGATGGGTATGCACTTGAATGCTCTTAAAGAGTTAGGTATTGATATTGAGAAAGACACTAATAAACATCCTGAGGTTAAAAAATGATTGAATTATTTAATAACAAGATATTATTCATTGCAGGGATTTCATTGCTTAGTATTATAGTCTATAAATACATTACCAGAAGGAGTAAAGAGGATATTGCAATAGAGAATGAATATAATGAAGTCTTGAATTCTGAAAAATATAGGGTTAAGGGTCAATTTTAGTTATTAATGCATTGTAACGTATAATAATTCTATTTTAATTATTATTTCTTTTCTTGATTATTCAGTTATTTTTTTTTGGTTTTCTTGAATAATCTATGAAATTCCATGAATCATCTTTTGAGAAGCGTTTCTACCACATTTCTAGTGTGCGAATATTAACATTAAAATCATACAATTCTTTTAGTTGTGTCTTGCATTTTAAGTAAGAATATTGCCTTATTATTAATTTTAAAAACTCCTTTCTGATTATGTCTTTTTTCATAGGAATTAGATAGAACAAATCCTATTAGACTAGTGACATATGTCACCTTACTACACATATAAATAAATATCCGTTACATTTTTATATCTGGTTTTATTTTAATTATTATGGTTTTGAATATAGCAATTTTAGGGTGCGGAAGATTAGGTTACTCAATATCTCGATGTATATCAAGTAGATATGGTAATAAAACAATTTATCCAACAACAAGAAATAAGAAAATTTTAAAAAAGTTGACTAAAGAATTTCCAAATACAACTAATAATAATATATTCGCTGTTAAAAAATCAGATATAATTTGTATTCTAACTCAACCAGAAGAAGTTTCAAATCTAATAAAAGAGATTAAACCTTATTTAGATGATAGTAAAATATTAATTAATTTCACTCCAAAAAATATAATTATGGAATTCCCAATTATCAGTGTTGCTTGTTCTCCTGTTATAAAAGAGAAAATAAATATTCTCCTATATAATCAAAATAAAAAGGTAAACCTCTATTTATTAAATAAATTTAGAGATTACTTTCTTCCAATTACTAGTTATTTAAATAAATGTGATGATACAATTAAAGAGTTGGGGATTATGTCAAGAGTCTATGCCCATATCTTAAATTATTTCCAATATTTAAGGAAGGAAGGAAGTAGACATGAAAATTTGGAAGCTTATTTTTCTCTAGTATTTAATACATTATCTGATACTCAAAGAATTGAAGATACAATAACGAATGCTCAAACAAAGAGAGGAATAACAGAGGAATTATTTAAAACATATAAAAAAAACAATAGTTTTTCTAAATTTGTTAATAAAGAAAAAATTGTGGTTGATAAAAAAATAAAATCAATTCAAGAGGATTAAGAATCATATCTATTAGCTTTATCATAGCCAATAACTAATATATTTTTTCCTTCAACATTGTCTGCTATTCTCAATGCAACATTAACACCAGCTCTTGTGGTCCTTCCAAATTCTTCATGATTTTCGAATGGAGTATCCCAATGAACCAATCTCTCTGAGTCATTTCTTCCAGTTAATGCGTGATATTCAGCATCCATCCTACCATCACTAACAAGTAGAATATCCTCAATAAGCCCATCTTCTAAAGATCTCCTTATATGTGGGAAATCAATGCCTTGAAAGCTTGTTCCAGGTAATTTATGCCTAGAAAGTGCTCCCGGTTTTATTCCAAATTCTCCTGCGTATTTTCCAGGATATTTCAAATCATATAAAACTGCTGATTGAAATGTTTCGAAAGGCACAATTCTAGTCTTCACACTATCAACATATTCTACTGCTTCTCTTATATGCTCTGTATTAAACATATCAAAACTTGAATGCTCATCAACTGATCCCTCAATTGCACCATAAAGAACTCTACTTAATTCATGAAAGACTCTGCCTGGACCAAGTACACTTGAACCATTTCCTACTGCTGGAATAAAGAAGTGAACCCCATTAATCTCCCCCATAACTTCATTTGCTATTCCTTCTAATGCATTTAGAGTAATTTCATTATTAGTATATTGTCTTGTTTCTTTATCCATCTTACCCATAGAGTGATTAAGGAAAAAATAATCTCTATTTTGAGGGAGGAATCTTTTTAAAAATCTTGGAAATCCATTCACATATTCTTCTGCTGGTGTTAAAATTAAATGACTATCACTAATTAATTGTTCTTTGATTGCTGTTTCTCTTGCCTTTTCTCCGCCTGCTGGCAAGACAACAAAACACTCATATCCTAGTAACTTTCCAATTCCAGCAAAAGACACTCCTGCTGCTCCGGAACTTGTTTCTAAAACTTTATTTCCGGGATTAATATCTCCAGATTCTTCATAGTTTCTAAACAAATCTAGGTAAACCCTATCATAATGGCTACCAAAGGGGTTGTCAAATTCTCTTTTAACCCATATAGTGTTTCCATTTGGCACTTTACCTTTATATTTTAGAAGCAGAGTTCCACCTATCTTAGAAGATAGTTCATCATATGTTTGCTTTCTTTTTTCATCCATTTTCGATATTAAAATCATATTTTAGCAAATTTATAAATGTTTCTATAATGTAACTACTACTAAAAGGTAAATTAAAATAAATGATTGTCAATAACTACCTTTAACGTTACAATTTTAGTCTCTAGAAAGCTTTAAATATTATTCCTAATTTAGATATTTTTATGATAATTCCAATTGTATGCTTCAGTTGCAGTAAACCAGTGGCTCACTTATGGGAAGAGTTCAAAGAGCGTACTACTATTAAGAATGAAGATACTAAGAAAGTTCTTGATGAATTAGGTTTGGAAAGATACTGCTGTAGAGCTTTATTCATGGGTCATGTTGATCTTATTGATACTGTAGCTAGATTCAAGAAAGCTTAATTTTTAATATATTTTTTATAAAATAAACAAATATTTGCTGTAGACTTTTAGTATTATTAATAAAGTAAGTTAACTCTATCTAATTCTATCATTTTGCTTCTTCTATGTATTTATTCAAAATTTTTTCTAAATCTTTATCTTCTACATGAATTTCTATCCTTTGCTGAAACATAAGTCCTGTACCTCTTAAAAAATCACCAATATCATTGCCAGAACTATCACGAATTGTCGCATCCATTCTATCATTATTAGATAAGCTATAACCATTTTTAGTCAGATATTCAACTAATGCTTTTTCTTCTTTATACTCCAAACCGTAAAGTACTACCCTATCCATAAGTAAAGATAAGCAGAAAAGCTTAAAAAATTAACTATCAATTGCGATTGGCTACCACCAGGCATCTCACTGCGGTTCACTTATAGACTTGTAGAATTAACGATTTAAGAGCATACAATTCTATTTTAAGATAATTTTTGTTTGTAATTTTTATTATCTTGTTATTTTATAGCTTTTAACTTTATTGTATAATTCTTTTGCTTTTTTGTTTTTCTCAAAATGTTCTCTTACTGGTTCTAGTAATTCATTGATGTATTTTGCTATTGTGTTTTTTAAGTCCATTGGATGTATTTTCTTTTCTGAGTATAGTTTTACTAATTCTTCATAACTTTTTATCTCTAAATTTCCGCCAAATTTCTCTGGTCTTTCTATCACTATTTTTTTATATCTCTCAAATACTATGTATTTCGCATATTCTAGTACTGGATTATCTTTTTCCTCTCCTTCTGGACAGTATGCTTTCTTGAATTTGCTGAATACTTCATCTTTTGTGTCTGTCATGAATATTGCTGTGTCTGGTTTTGACTTTGACATTTTCATTGCTATTTTCTTGTCTATTCCTTCTAAGTTTGATTCTGTGAATTGTAATCCCATGAGCATATGATGAGAAATAACAATTGGTGCTTTGTATCCTAATTTAGGAAATAATTCTCTTGCCAGCATATTCACCTTACGTTGATCTAATCCTAATTCTGCGATATCAGCTTTCAAATGATGTATATCTGCTGCCTGCATTAATGGATATAATATCTGTGCTGCTGGATTATTTACACTATCCTCTCTTCCCATTATCTGTCCGCATCTTAATACTCTTTGTACTGTTGCATTCATTGATAATCTTAATACTGTCTCCCAATATTCTGGATGTTCTTTTATGAATTCTGATGCCCATATGAATTCCACATTCTTAGTATCTAGTCCTGATGCTTTCCATACTTCTATGAAATACTCTCCTACAACTTTTATTTTTTCTAGATCTCCTTCAAACTTATTATTTAGCATTGCAAACCAGTCTGCTACCCAGAACTTAAATTTTATTCCTGTAGAAGTTAGTTTATTTACTGTTATTACTCTCATCAATCCTTGTGCTATATGTATATTTCCTGAAGGTTCAAATCCGTCATATGCTATTATATCTTTTTTTGTCTTGAATAATTCTACTAATTCCTCTTCTGTTACTATCTCCTCAGCAAATGATTTTATTATCTCTATTTTTTTGGAAACATCCATAGAATTCTAGTTATTATTCAATATTTAAAACTATTTGTGTGTAAACCAAAAATTATATTTTCCTTTAGTTATTGAATCTAGTCTTAAGAATGCGAACCTTTCCGCTTGTATCTTATCATCTACTTTTACATTTTTAGTATCTGGTTCTGCTATTGCTTCAACTACTGTTGCATCATCCATCATGATTGTGCATTTTACTAAGTCTTTGCTTACAGGCAGATAATTTATTATCTTTCCTTTGTTCTTACTATTCTTATAAGTATCATGGTCTTGGCTGTGATATACAAACTTATCATTTTTATACTCTAAATTCATGCAGTCCATTAACCTGTGTAACTTATTCTCTGTTTTTAATTCTTTTAGATCTTCTTTTGTGATATAGAATTCTGATTCTGTATCCATTGTTCTATATCCTCTTTTCTCATCTTCTGGATGTAAAGGTAATTTTACTTTTCTTTTTGGTGCATTATCCACTTTTATTTTTTCAGTATTAACTAATACAAAATATCTGTTTGATTTCTTATCTAGTATTCTTCTGTTTATTGCAGCTACTACTGTAAAATCTAAATTAGTTTGTGTAGGAGTAAGTCCAACCTCTTTTATTAGTTCATAATATACCTCTCTCTCTATTCCTCTTCTCTTCAAGGCTTTTAAAGTGACTAATCTTGGATCATCCCATCCATTTACCTCACCTTTCTCTATTAATTCTCTTACCTCTCTTCCCTGTGTTGTTTTATCATTGATATTGAATCTCCCGTATTGTTTTTCTTTAGGATTTTTCATTCCAAATAATTCTCTTATATGGTTCTGCAATTCTGTTCTCATTGTTCCGAACTCATTGCTTCTTAATACATAATTTACTCCGCATAGATGTTCTTCTATTGCATTGTAAAAATCATATAATGGCCATACATGATATTTATTTCCATATTTGTAATGTTTAGCATAATTTATCCTAAATATTACTGGATCTCTTAATACCTGGTTTGTTGCTTTCATATCTATCTTTAATCTTAAGGTACATTCTCCCTCTTGATACTTTTTTTTCAGCATATTTTCCCATTCTTGTTTATTTATTTTAGGAGTTTTCTTTCTGCAGTCACACTCTTTCCCTTTATGCCTTAGATCCTGCATTTTTTCTCTATCACAAAAACACATGTATGCTTTCCCCTCTGTTATTAGTTGTTCTGCATATTCATAGAATTTATCCATATGATCAGAAACATAGACTATTGATGAGGGTTTTATTCCTAGATAATTTTGTATATCATCTAGATCAGCATCTATGAATTCTTGTGTTACTTTTTCTGGATTGCAGTCCTCAAATCTTAACACACATTTTCCTTGATATTTTTCTGCGTACATATAATTTATTAAGAATGTTAATGCATGTCCTAGATGTAGATATTTTGATGGTTCTGGTGGCATTCTTGTCACTATTTTTCCAATCTCAGCTCCAGGTAATTCTTTTAGTTCTTTCTTCTCAACTTTTTTCTCTTCTAATAATTCAGGAGCAAGTTTCTGTAATTTTTTTAATTGCTCTTCAGGTTTCATAGAATTGACTTCTTCTACAATACTCATTATCTCTTTTTTTATCTCATTTAATTTATTTTTTAATTCAGGATTCTCTCCTAATACCTTTCCTATTAATGCTCCTGGATCTGCTTTTCCATTGAACTTAACAGCATTCTGTAATGCATACTTTAATACTAGTTCTTTCATGGTTTTAAGGTATCAGTTTTATTTTTAAATGTTTGTCCTATAATATCTAGCATAAGTTTTATATATCTTGAACTCTAAAATAAGAGTATGCATAAAGTAGGTGATAATAAAAATATAATAATTATAGTATTGATAGCAATATTTGGTCTTGCAGTTTTTTCTTTTAATGATGATATTACAGGTAAATTTTCATTTAGCACTAAAGACTTGTATATTTCTGATTTTTATATCATAAAAAGTTCAAATAATTTCTTGAGTAATAGGTTAGTTGTTAATGTATGTAATGGAGGAAGTTCCTCAGTTGATGACTATGATATCAGATTTATATTAAACGCCCATGAATATAATGAATTTAAAAATAATGTTATAGAACCTAATGAGTGCTCGCAGGTATCGACTTCTTTTAAGCCATTCATGGAAAATGTAAGGATTGTTGAATCTTTAGTAATAGCAGATTCTACCAATAAGGTTATTGAAAAGAATGAGAATAATAACAGGGTTTTCAAAAAATTAAATCTAACTTCATACTCTCCTAATCTTGTTGTTTCAGGTATTGATATAGTAAAATCAGGCAATGATAATAAGATTAAAGTTAGATTCTGCAACAAATCTCCTACTGCACCTATTAGCAGACAATCAGGTATTAATATTGTTGTAGATACTATATCAAGGTATGTTCCTTATTACTCTAATATAAAGTCAGATTCTTGTGTTGAGGTCTATAGTCCTTCATTGAGTGAATATAATATTGGTTCTAAGAGAGAATTCTTGGTTGAAGCTTATGTTGATAAAGATGATGTTATTGTTGAATCTGATGAAAACGATAATTATTTATCTAAAAGGATTAGTATCTGATTTATGGGAATATTTAAGATATTAGGAATTTTTGCTTTAGTGATTAGTTTGTTATTAGGGATTATTATTTATGATGCTAATAGCTTTCGTGATGAGTTAGAGAATAATAATCAAATTATTGCTTTTTATGATAATGATAATATTTATTTTGCTGTTGAGATGGAAGAGTTTAGTAACATTGAAGATGCAATTGTCTATGATAAGGAAAAAATTGATGGAATTAAGGATAGTAAAGATAAAGTTATTTTCTTGATAGATGATAAGATTATTGATGATTCCAAAGTTAATGCAGGTATTGTTAAATTTGAAAAAGATTCTTTGATTAGATATTTGAAGACTTCAGAGATAGATACTCCTTTGAGAGATTATATTACTCTTTATTCTGGAGATTTTAAGGTTTTAGCCTTTGGTTTGTTGATACAGGATATTTCAAGTAAAGAGACGCCAGTATTGCTTGATTATTATAATAAGGATTTAATAAAGATCAGTCCTGATCATTTTTCTCTTAAAGTTTTCAGGATTCTTCCTGAGAATTTGCAATTGAAGATTATAGAAATGATTTTTAAATAACAGCTTTCAGTGCTTTTATTGCTACTTCTACTTGTTTGTCATCTGGTTGTTTTGTTGTTAACTTCTGTATCAATAATCCTGGTAATATTATTATGTTCATAAAAGAATACTTCGCTCCTAGTCTTAATAGTTCATAGCTTATGCTGGCGATTACTGGCAATAATATTAACCTTAGTCCTAGTTTTGTTGTTATATCATAGCTTTTTGGTATGAACATATACACAAGTATGCTTATGAATAATACTAGGAATACGAATGTTGTTCCGCATCTTTTATGTTCTGTTCTGAACTTTTGTGTATTTTTTATTGTTAGTTTTTTCTTGTTCTCATAGCATGCTACTGCTTTATGTTCTGCTCCATGATATTGGAATACTCTGTATACATCTTTATTTAATGAGATTATATAGATATACAACACAAATAATCCGATTTTTATTACTCCATCTAATAGATTAAAAAGAAAATTATTCACATGATATGTTTTATCTATGAATGTGCTTGCTAATAATGGCAGGAATTTGAATAATAATATTGCGAATACAACTGCAAATAATAAACTGAACACTATTTCTTTTGTGCCCATTTTTTCCTCTTTTCCTAGTTGTGCATTGCTTGAATAATTTAATGTCTTTATTCCTATATACATTATTATGATCAGATTTACAACTCCTCTGACAAATGGTATTTTAGATTCTTTGATTTTCAGTTTCTCTTTTTTTACTGTTATTTTTCCATTAGGGTTTCTTATAGCTACAGCTATCCTGTCTCCATTCTTCATCATTACCCCTTCGACTACTGCCTGTCCACCTACATAATTTGTTTGTTTCATTTTACCACGCTAAGTTTTTTGTGAATACTACTAAGTTTGAATGCCATTTATGTAATCTGCTTATGCTTTTTCCTATCACATAATTTCTTTTCTTTTTTATATTGTTTAAAAACTCTTCTATATTATCTGCTTCAGAGCATGTTATTGTATTGCCTAAGAATTTTACCATATGTGCATCACTTCCCCCTGTTGCAGCTTTATTTAATTCTTTTGCCCATTCTACTGCTCTTGAATTCATGAATGATGGCATTATAGAGTTTATTACTTCTATTCCATCTATTTTTTTTACTAGCCACGGATGTTTTACTGCATATCTATGGCTGTTTTTTGGCCTCATTGTGAATGGGTGTGCTAATATTATCAATGATTCATACTCTCTTGTTTTTTCTATTAATTCCTCTGTGCTCCATTTTAGTTTTCTTAAATTAAATCCTCTATTCTTCAAGTGATGTCCTGCTATATATTTTTTATAATAATCTTCCATATCTTTGTGATTGTAAAAATATGCTAATAAGTCTAGTGCATTGTTTGATGTTACCTCTATTCCAGGTATTCCTACTCCTACCTTGCATGCTTTCAAACTTGATATTACCTCATTATGGTCTGTTATGCTTATCTTTATATTTAATTTTTTTGCTCTCTGTATTAATTCTTCTGCTGTATTTCTTCCATCAGATGCTGTTGAATGCGAATGCATATCTACTCTCATCATATGTTTTATATTTTCAACATTTGCTGGATTGTCTATTATTATCTTCACCATCAGTTCTTTAAAAACTAACTTTCTTGGTTATAAAAGTTTTTATTTATTGTATTGTTAACTTAGAGAGAGTTTTAAACTCTAAAAGATAGTTATCAATTATCTTCTCTATAAAATATATTTATTAGTTGAACTATGATTTCTGTTATGAAGTAAAGATTGTAAATTCCTAACTCTACGAGGTCATAACCTTTAGCAAAACCATAAACTATCAAGAATAATGTGAATATGAAACTCACAATATTTAGTATGTCTTTAATTTTTACCATAATAAAACCTTACATTCCAGAGATTACTTTATACAATAATAAGATTATACCTATTAATCCAAGTAACACTCCTAAAACTGCTAAAACATTTAGTATAGTATTTTTTGTTCTTTTATTAAATAATGCCATTATATTATTTTATATATCCTCCTTTTTATTTCTTTCTCTCCTTATTCCAGTAAGGGCTTTTACATGATGGGCATACAGTAGGCTCGTTCTTTATATTATGAGGTATCCATTCATGGTTGCATCTTTCACACTTGAAACCTTTAATTTTTAGTTCTACAATTCCCATAAACAAACTATATACTTATGTAATATATAAGTCTTTTAATAAACATAATTTTACCTCCCTCTAAGTTACCAACGCATTGTTTTAGAAACTTATTTAAAGAATTTAGTAGTAACAGTTTCATGATTGAAAATGAGACTTTTCAGCTTGATTATGAGCGTTATTCTATATCTAATAATCTGAAGGAGTTAGTTAAGGAATTTAATATAAAGTCAGTTTTAGAAGCTCCTGCTCCAGGTCTTAAGGCTATGCCTTCAATTTATTCTTTAGGTTTTGGTGAAGTTGGTTGTGATGTGACATTATTGAATTCGCATCTTGATGGTATTAAGGCTTGGAAAGAATTAAAGTTCAAAGTTCATACCTCTAAATCTAAATCACTAACTAAAATGCCTTTCAATGATAATTCTTTTGATTTTGTCTGGAACTTTAACACTCTATCACAATATGAAAATTATGATGAGATTTTAGATGAATTTATTCGTGTCTCTAAAAAATATGTCTGTCTTTTAGCAGTTAATGGTTTCAATGTTGGTTCTCCTCTGCACAGGATTCTTCATGTGATTAATGATGTTCATTGGACTCATGGTGATAGATTATTCTTATATCCTTTTGCTGTTAAGAATTTGTTGAAAAAACATAATTTGAAGATTGTCAAAGTTGGTGTTATGAACTGTCCTATATGGCCTGATAGTGTTGGTTTTCGTGACATGAAATTCCATAAGATGGAAGATAAATTAAAGAATCTTAAGTGGCATTCTAATACTATTGATTATGTTAAAAACAATTCCTATCCTTGGTGGTTTAAGCATATGTACTATTTTGAGAAGATGCCTATGATATGGCCTGTTAAATTATTGTATGCACATCTTTTTTATGTGATTGGTGAAAAACAATAATGAAATCTGTATCTATTGTTGTTATTACATATAATGAAGAAAAGAATATTTCAGGATGTTTAAGTTCATTGTTAAAGGTTGATTATCCTAAGAATAAATATGAGATTTTAGTTATTGATGCATCTACAGATAAGACTTTTGATATAGCATCCAAGTTTAAAAATGTTAAAGTTATTAAATCAAAAGAAAAAGGTTTTGCTGTTCAGAGAAATCTTGGTATTAAATTATCAAAAAATGAGTTAGTAGCTTTTACTGATGCTGATTGTATTGTTCCTAAGGATTGGCTTAAGGTTTTAGTTTCTAGTATTGAATCAAATAAAGTTTCTGGTGTTGGTGGTAATGCTTATCCTCCTAAAGATTCCAGTCATATTGGTTTATGTATTGCTTGTCTTGGTTTTCCTGCTGGTGGTGCTCTTGGTCTATCTGATAATGATCCTATATCTACTTGCAATGCAATATTCTCTAAAAAAGTTATTGATAGTATAGGTGGTTTCGATGCATCATTAAGATATGGTGGAGAAGATACTGATATTACAAGAAGATTAAGAGCTAATGGTCATAAAGTTATTATTGAAAAAGATTCTTTTGTTTATCATAAGACTCGTGATTTTCATGAATTTTTATCTTGGTGTTTCAGGAGAGGTAAAGCAAAATTTAATATCTCTAAAAGTCCTTTGCAGCTTTTAATGCCTTTAGCAATTTTTGCTTATCCATTTTCGAGTAAGTTTCGTAAATTATTATCTAAAAGGAAAGTTATAAATATAGACCTGTTTTCTATTTTCTTTGTTGTTCCTGTCCTTTTTTTCTTGAGGCAGTTGTATATGACAGCAGGTTGGATTTATGAATTTATCAGAAGCTTTGGCTGGAAGGAGAAGCATTCGTAGTTTTAAATTAGAGCCAGTTCCAGAGAATATTATCAAAGAAGTTCTTCATGCAGGGATTTTAGCTCCAGCACCTTCTAATAGGCAGCAATGGGAAGCTGTTGTTATTCAGGATAGAAAAATTATTGAAAGATTATACAAAGATGCTGGTTCTCAGGAGCAGATCCTTCACTGTCAATGTTTGTTTGTCATGATTGTTGATATGGAATTCAATAAGGAAAATTTTTCTAATGTTCAGGCTACTGCTGCTGCTGTTCAGAATATGCAATTGAAA
Source organism: archaeon GW2011_AR18 (assembly GCA_000806155.1). Classification (GTDB taxonomy): domain Archaea; phylum Nanobdellota; class Nanobdellia; order SCGC-AAA011-G17; family GW2011-AR18; genus GW2011-AR18. Next base: position 10,299 of record JWKX01000004.1, on the reverse strand, counting down.
GCTGTAGATATTGGTTATGGTAGTTGTTGTATGGCTGGTATTGGTGATGTTCAGAAGATTAAGAATATTCTTGAGATTCCTGATCCTTGGCTTCCTGTTTGTTTCATGATGCTTGGTAAGCCTACTGAAGCTCCTTCTGCTCCTGCTAGAAAAGAGTTGGGAGAGATTTATCATTTTAATAAATATTCATCTAAATCAGAAAGGATGCAGTCTAGCGTATTCCCAAAAGATTGGACTCTTAATCAGTTAAGGCTTCATCAGAAGTTTGTCTCTCGTGCTTACAAGATGGGTGTTGATTACGAATTTTATGATCAGGAAGAGATTGAAAACATTAAAGATATTGTTAAGGAAAATTTAGTTGGTAAAAAGAAAGTTCTTACGCTCTTAGGTTATGATGGTACTATTATTAAAAATTTGGATCCTATGTTTAAGGATTATGATGTTATTGATTGTGAACTTAGTCAGGAAGCTGTTGATTTTGTTAAATCTAAAACTAAGAATTTAAAATTTACTTTATTCTCTGACAAGATTGAGAATGTAAAAGATAATTCTATGGATCTTATCATTATCGCTTTTGCTTTAGAAAAAATTCCAACTATTGATTTTATGCTTAAGGAAGCTAAGAGGGTTTTATCAAAGAATGGAAAGATTTTAGTTTTCTTCAAGAATAAGAATTCTTTTTATGGAGCTATGTACAAGGGCATTACTGGTCCTTTAGGTGTTAAACATTTAGAAGGTTTCTATATTCGTTCAGGTCCTTTCTCTCCTATTAGTGCATCTATGTTAAAAAAAGATATTGAAAAACTTAATCTTAAGATATTATCTCAGGGCGGCTTCTTTCTTGTTCCTGCTGAAGTAAAGATTTATAATGAAAAATTTGCTGGTTACTCAAAGAGACATGGCAAAAAGTTAAGTGTTCTTAAATATGGTATGAAACCTGTTTTAGGTTTTAGTAATATGTTATTTAATATTACAAAATCATATAATAAACCTTTTATGGCAGTTACTAAATATTTTATTCTTGAAAAATAATTTTAAATAGAATGTTTTAAATATACAAAATATTGCCTAAGATTATGAAAGAAGATGGTATAATTGAACAATCTAAAGTAGAATCAGAAATACTTTTAATAGTCCCGCCTGATAGGAGTTATGATAGAAGACTTCCTTTAGGAATAATGCAGATCTCTTCTTATTTGACAAGTAAAGGATTTAATAATCATATTTGCGATTATAAAGGTATAACTCAAGATGAAGGGATGAATAAGATAAAAAAATTTATTCTTGATAATAAACCTAAATTTGTTGGGATGTCTTGTTTTATAACTGAATTGCCTATTATGAAAGAGTTATGTGAATTCATAAAGAAACATAATAAAGATGCAGTTGTGATTATTGGTGGTCCTTATCCAACTGAAAGACCTGATCATTTTATAGAAAAGAAAGTAATGTTTGATTATTTGGTTCTTGGTGAAGCAGAAGAGAGTTTTTATGAATTGATTAAAGAGATTAAGGAAGGAAGAGATGGTAAAAATCTTAATGGGATTAGTTATATTAAGGGTGGAAAACTTATAAAGAATCCTGAAAGAAAAGAGATCCAGAATCTAGATGATATCCCTTTACCTGCTTATGAAAAAGTAGACATGAAATATTATACTGAACCAAATTCATGGACTATTAGAGGTGTCTATTTATCTTCTTTATTAGTATTTACAGCTAGAGGTTGTCCTTATGTTTGTAAATTTTGTACTGTTAGGGATCGTAGACCTAGAATGATGAGTCCTGCTAAGATCGTGGATCACTTAGAGATTTTATCAAAGCAATATAAGATTGATGCTATTCAGTTTGGTGATGATACTTTCACATTATATAAGTGGAGAGTTTATGAGATATTTAAATTATTGAAAGAGAGGAATATAAAATTGATTTTTGGTATCCAGACAAGAGCTGATTTGTTGGATGAAGAGTTAGTGAAATTCTTAAAGGAAAATGGGGTTATCCAGGTGAATATGGGTATTGAATCTGGTTCTGACAAGATGTTGAAAGTTGTTGACAAACGTGTGACTGTTGAAAGGATCCGTCAGACAGCAGAGATATGCAGAAGATTAGGTATGAGAATGTCAGCTTTTATGATGATTAATATTCCTGGAGAGACAAAAGAGGATATTGAAGCATCTATGAAATTAGTTAAGGAAGCTAAGTTTAATGTGACACAATGGAGCATATATAATCCTTATCCTGGAACTGATCTAGGTGGCGAATTAGATTTAGAGGATCTTAATGTAATTTCAAAATATCCATCAAAAGAATCTATGGAACTTATTGAAAAAAAATATAAGTACGCAGCTTATCCTGAAAGTTTAGAAAATATGTTGGCTTATATTCATTCACAGACTTTTAATGTTAGGAATGTAAAAATGATTATGGGTGGAGATTATATTCCTTCATTCTTTAGGTTTATCTCATTCATGTTTGATTCTAATTATTATAAACAATTAGGGAGTAGTAAAAGGAAACTTGATTATATTACTAGCATGAAAAGTCAGTTTTTGGGATTATGATTTTTTTCTGAAGAAGCTAATAGTTTTATTGAATATTTTGTTGATAGATAGAATGTAAGATATCCTCCTATTATTATAGCAGGTGATAGTGAGATTATACGGAATAGTAGTATTACAAAAGTAGCATTTATAGGTGTCATTCCTAAGAATAATAGTAGGCTCCCAAGTGTGATATCTGTTGTACCGAATCCTCCTGGAACTCCTGATAACCTCCCTATTATTGTTGGTATAAAATAGAGTAAGAAAGCTGTAGGATAATTTATCTTGAAGTGTATTGTTGCAATTGTAAAATATAATACTAAAGGTATAAGTAATGCCTGGAGTATAGTGTATGGTAATATCCTTAGGATTGTTTTTCTGTTAAGGAACTGTTCTTTTATCTGGGAAAATTTCATTATAGTATCTTTCTTTGTTATTTTATGTTTTCTTCCGAAATTTAATAAGAATTTTGGGAAAAAGTTTTTTATGTTCCAGCATAGTTTTATAAAATATTCATATTTAAAGATGAAGATTATTAAGCATGTAAGGGCAAGTATTGAAGTGATGAAAGTTATTATTATATAGATATCTGTTGTAAAACTGAGGAAATAACTTCCAGCAAAGATAATTGTTATTGGAAATAAGAATATTAGAAGGACAAGATCAATAAGTTGTTCAAATACTGTGACTAGCAATCCTTTGCTTATTGGAAGCCCTGTATAATGTCTTGTAGCTAATGGTTTGCTGATAAGTGATCCTGTGATGAATGGTGTTATTATAGAAGAAAATTTTGTGATGCAGAAAACATAGAATGAATGCATTATAGAAATTTTTCCTCCTATTGTTCTGATAAGAAAAGCAAGTCTTGCTCCCAATATGAAGTGGTATAATAAGTTGAATGCTATTGCTAAAAAAAGGTAAAGGATGCTTGAATAAGTAAAATTAAATGGGAGGTTCATGATATATCAGTATATTAGTAAAGAATTGTTCAATTTTTATAGTTTTCCATAAAATATTTTACATTATGATAATTATATTATAATAAGTTATTCAAAATAGAAGAAAAGGTTTAATAATACTGTAAAATCATGATTTTTATGCTTTCAGATAAGGAACAGAAAAAGGAATTCAAGAAAATAGCTTCTAAGAATCCTGAAAAATATTATGCTGTTGGTTATTTAAAAAAAGAGGGTTTTTCAAGGAAACAATGTTCTAAATGTGAGAAATATTTCTGGTCTGTAAATAATAATCAGAAAGTTTGCGGTGATTCTGTTTGTTCTGGTGGTTTTAGATTTATTGGGAATACTCCTGCTAAAAATAAATTATCTTATCTTGATGTTTGGAAAGAATTTTCTTCTATGTTTAAAAAATTTGGTTATACTCCTATTAAGAGATATCCTGTTGTTGCTAGATGGAATCCTACAATGGAATATACTATTGCAAGTATTGCAGCTTTCCAGCCTTTTGTTGTTTCTGGTGAAGTTAAACCTCCTGCAAAGAAATTAGTAATACCCCAATTTTGTTTAAGATTTATAGATATAGACAATGTAGGCATAACTGGAGCACACAATACAGGATTTGTAATGATTGGGCAACATCAATTTGTTGAAAGAAAAGAATGGGATCAGAATAAAGTTTTTGGGGAAATTCACCAATGGTTAAGAAAAGGCTTAGGTTTGCCTAATGAAGAGATTATTTTCCATGAAGATGCCTGGGCTGGTGGTGGAAATTTTGGACCATGTATGGAATTTTTCTCAAGAGGTGTAGAAATTGGTAACCAGGTTTATATGATGTACGAACAAACACCTGATGGAAATAAAGAATTGAATATTAAAGTTTTAGATATGGGCATGGGACAGGAAAGATGTGCTTGGTTTTCACAAGGATGCGCTACAATTTATGACGCTGCATTTCCTAAAGTTATGGAATCTTTATATAAAAAAACAGGATTAAAAACTGATGAAAAATTAATGGCTAAATATATTCCTTATGCAGGTTATTTGAATGTTGATGAAGTTGAAGATTTAGAGAAAGCATGGAAATTTGTTGCCTCTAAAGTTGGAATGGACGTTAGTCTAATGTTGGTGGGGGTTATAATCTTAGGATTTTAGCTAGAAGATGTTTTGAATTCATAGAAAAAAATAATTGGGATATTGATTTATTTGAAATCTGTAAAGAACATGCTAAGGAATTGAAAGAACAGTTTCCTGAACTATCTGATAATTTAAATGAAGTTAAAAAAATTTTGGATGTTGAAAAAAATAAATATAATGTTAACAAACAGAAAGCTAGATTAATTGTTGAAAAAATAGTGAAAGATAAACAAAAGATTGATACTGATAAGTTAATTGAATTATATGATAATAATGGTATTGCTCCTGAACTAATTGCAAAGGAATTAAAAATAAAGATTCCTGATAACTTTTATTCTTTGGTTGCCTCAAAACATGAGCAGAAAGTACAGGAACATCAGACTAAGAAAGAAGAAGTTTTAGTTTTAGATGGATTGCCTGAGACTAAAGCTCTATATTTTGATGATTATAAATTAGCTGAATGTAATGCTAAAATTTTAAGGATTATTCATGATAATGTTATTTTAGATAAGACAGTTTTCTATCCTACATCTGGTGGACAGCTACATGATATTGGTAAAATAAATGATGTTGATGTTATTGATGTTTTCAAACAGGGAAAGATTATTGTTCATAAAGTTAAAGATGTGTCAAAATTAAAAGAAGGCATGAATATTACATGTAAGATTGATTTAGATCGTCGTATTCAATTAGCTCAGCATCATACTTCTACTCATATTGTTAACGCTGCTGCTCGTATTGTTCTTGGTAAGCATATTAATCAGGCTGGCGCTAAAAAAACTTTGGAAAAAGCTCATATTGATATTACTCATTACCAGAGTTTGTCTGAGTCTGAACTTAAAAAAATTGAGGATGAATCTAATAAGATTATTAAACAATCTATTCCTATTAAGAAATCTTTCTTATCTCGTGAAGCTGCTGAAAAGAAATATGGATTTGCAATATATCAGGGTGGTGTTCCTATTGGTCAAGAATTAAGGATAGTTGATATTGTTGGTATTGATGTTGAAGCCTGTGGTGGTACTCATCTTGATAATACTAAGGAAGCTCAAAAAATTAAGATTCTTAAATCTGCTAAGATTTCTGATTCTGTTGTCAGGATTGAGTTTGTTGCTGGTAAGAAAGCTTTTGATGAAGAAAACAAAGATGTTACTATTACTAATGAATTAGCTTCTTTACTAGATTGTAAAAATAATCAGGTTCCTTCTAGAGTTCAGGAATTATTCAATTTGTGGAAGGATGTTGTTAAGAAAAATAAAAAGATTAGTTCTTTTAAATTAAGTTCTCTTGATATTTATTCTATTATTTTACAGCATCTATTGCCTTTTTTGCTTTTTTCTTATCACCAACATAATCTGTTAATGCTCTTGCTATTCCTTGTTCATATTGCATAAATGTTATTGTATCTTTAGCCTTTATTTTTCTTACTCTGAAATTTGCTGTATCTCCTATTCTGGATAATTCTCTGATGCTTCCATCTTCAGCTTTTAAATAGGCATTTTGATATGGATCTTTAGGATTAGTTGAAAAGAATACTGTTTGACTATAGCTTTCACAATCTATAATATTAATAGCACCTATAGGATAGGTTACAGCTTTTCCATTTAAGTTTTTTATTGTATCTCCTGAGAATTGTATAGCAGTATAAGGTCTTGAACATCTATCAGTGTTATATAAATCTTTGACTTCTACCTCTCTGTCAACATTATCTCCTGCATTTGTTGTGATTCTTGTCTCAATATTTAATGTTGGAGGTTCAAAAATCCCGTTTTTTGGTGTTGTTGCACATGCTATAGCTAATGATGCTATCCCGGAAAATGTTAATGATCTTAATCCTGAAAATGTCATTGTAATCACTATATAATAGAGACTATAAGATTATAAAGATTTCGATAATACCACATATAGAAATTTTTATAAATTTTATTTAAATTCAAGAATGATATTCGGAGGAAAAATGACACAAAACCAACAACCTATTTATATTTTAGCAGAAGGATCTCAAAGGACTACAGGTAGAGACGCTCAAAGAAACAATATCATGGCAGCTAAATTAGTTGCTGAGACAGTACGTACAACTCTTGGACCTAAAGGTATGGATAAGATGTTAGTAGATTCTTTAGGTGATATCATAGTTACTAATGATGGTGTTACAATATTACAAGAGATGAAGATAGAGCATCCCGCAGCTAAGATGTTAGTTGAAGTTGCTAAAACTCAAGAAAATGAAGTTGGTGATGGTACAACTACAGCTGTTATTATCGCAGGAGAATTATTAAAAAATGCAGAATATTTGTTAGATAAGAATATTCATCCTACTGTTATTACTAAAGGTTATAGATTAGCTGCTGAGAAATCTCAGGAATTATTGAATGCTATGGCTGAGAATATTACTCATAATGATATTCAGACTTTAAAGAATATTGCCATGACTGCTATGACAGGTAAAGGTGCAGAAGTTGCTAAGGAAAGCTTGTCTGAAATTATTATTAAAGCAGTTCAGAGTGTTATGGAAATTAATGATAATGAAGTAATAATTGATGCTGATAATATTAAGATTGAAAAGAAAGTTGGTGGTGGTATTGAAGATTCTGAATTGATTGATGGTATTGTTTTAGATAAGGAAAAAGTTTATTCATCTATGCCTTCAGAGATTAAAGAAGCTAAGATAGCTTTATTGGATGTTGCATTAGAAGTAAAAAATACAGAGATAGATGCTAAGATTCAGATAACAGATCCTGCTCAGATGCAGGCTTTTATTGATATGGAAGATAAGATGCTGAGGGATATGGTTGAAAAAGTCTTTAAGTCAGGTGCTAATGTTGTTTTCTGCCAGAAAGGTATTGATGATTTAGCTCAGCATTATTTAGCTAAGAAAGGAATTTACGCAGCTAGACGTGTTAAAAAATCTGATATGGAAAAATTAGTTCGTGCAACTGGTGCTAGTATGGTATCTAAGTTAGATGATCTATCTTCTAAAGATTTAGGTTTCGCTGGCTTAGTTAATGAAAGAAAGATTGGTAATGAGGACATGACTTACGTTACTGGTTGTAAGAAAGCTAAAGCTGTTACTTTGATATTGAAAGGTGGTACTCAGCATGTTGTTGATGAAGTTGAGAGAGCTGTTAAGGATACTATTGGTGATATTACTGCAGCTTTGAAGACAGGTAAAGTTGTTGCTGGTGCTGGTGCTTGTGAAATAGAATTAGGTAAGGGTTTGAGGAAATTCGCAACTACATTAAGTGGAAGAGAACAATTAGCTGTTTTATCTTTTGCTGATTCTCTAGAAGCAATTCCTATTACATTAGCTGAAAACGCAGGTCTTGATCCTATTTGCTTGGAAAGCTGGAATTATTGAACCTTTGAAGATTAAGACTCAGGCTATTAAATCAGCTTCTGAAGTTGCAGAATTAATACTAAGAATTGATGATGTATTAGCTTCAGGTTCTAGACCTTCTGGTGGTGGACATATGCCTCATGGTGGAATGCCTCCTGGAATGGGAATGGAATAAATTTTTATTTTTTTCGAAACATTTATAATATTTTTAAGACCTCAAGACTAATATGGGTAGATATAATGATACTTCAATAAAAAAATTAGTAAATGGGATTAATCAAGAATATTTCCTTCCAGACATTCAAAGACCATTTGTATGGAAAAATGATAAAAACGAATTTGAAGGCAAAGTATGTAGTTTATTTGACTCAATATTAAGAAATTATCCAATAGGAACATTATTATTTTGGAAAATTGATAAAAAAAGAGCAGATGAAGATAATTTAACTTTGCTAAAATTTCTTGAAAACTCAAACACATATAGGAACGACAAATTTTTATCAATTTCATCAGAAAAAGATTATATCCTAGTTTTGGATGGACAACAAAGAATGACAATTTTTAATTTAGTTTTTAAAGGGATATTTGAAGATACTTTTAGAAATAAAATAAGAAGAAGAAATCTCTATTTTAATTTACTTACAGATTTAGATAAAAATGAATTAATTGAAGAAAACTTTTATGAATTTAAATTTTTTGAAGAAGAAAAGAAGAGTTTTTTTAAGGATGGAAAAAATAAGATTTGGTATAAAATTAAGGATATTCTAAGTTTAAAAATTGAAGATTTAGAAGATGAATTTGAAAAGATTTATAATTATGAAAATGATATGACTACAGAAAATAAAAAAATAATTAGAAAAAATTTAACTAAATTGCTATCATCAATTAATGAAGATAATGTTTCTTATTATGAAATAGAAAAATCAAAGAAGGATGATGAAGCATTAGAGATATTTGTAAGAGTAAATTCAAAAGGAGTTGTTTTAAGCTATTCAGATTTATTATTCTCAAAAATAATTCAATATTGGAAAAATAATGAAGAAACAGAAAGTGCGAGAGACATATTTTATCAATTTCTAAATGGAGATGACAAAAAAGGAGAAATAAAAGGGATTAATAGATATGGTGACGGATTTAATTTTGATAATGATTTTATTTTAAAGACATCACTAGTTTTAATTCATAAAGAGATCAGATATAAAATAAAAAATTTTAATGAAGAAAATATTTCTTTAATAAAAAATAATTGGAGTAAAATAACTGATTCAGTAAGAAAAGTTATAAAATTTTTACCTAAAATAGGCATAACTTCTAATAAATATTTAAGAAGTAATCTGTCTATAATACCCATAATTTATTTTATTTATAAAAAAGAATTATATAATAAGGACATTGAAGACAATGCTAATGAAAATCAAGAACTATATAAAAAGTTTATTTATATTATACTATTAAATGGAGTTTTTGGCGGTCAATCAGATCAATTATTAAAATCTTCAAGAGACGAAATAAATAAAACTGAAAGCATATTATTTCCTGCAAACAACCTATTAAAAGTTTTAGGAAGCAGTAAAACTATAAAAAAAGAAGATGAGTTAAAAGAATTTTTAGATGAAATATCTTATAATACAGATAAAAGTAAAATAATATTAAAAATATTATATGGGAATTTAATGGATGATGAGACACAAGAAGATCATTTATTCCCACAAAAGAAAACAAAAAAGAAATATGATATAAAACTAGTTGATAATATTGCTAATTTGCAAGCATTAAAATCAGAAAACCAAAATAAGGGTGGAAAAGATTTTGAAGAGTGGATAAATTTAATTTTAACAAAAATACCAGATTTTAAGACAAAAAGTTTTATTCCAGAATTAGATATAATACAAAAACCTGATGAAGAATTAAGATCATGTGGAATTTTAAATTCATATTCAGAAGAAAATTTTGAAGTTTTCTTAAAAAGAAGAAGGATATTAATTTATAGAAAAATCAAAGATTATTTCAAATTTTAAGTTAATTTTTCATAACCTCTTCACAACATATCCTTCTTCTTTGTCATCTACATAATATCCTGATTTTTTTAATTCATCTCTTATCTTATCAGATGTTTTGAAATCTTTTTTCTTTCTTGTCTCTCTTTAGCTAATTTATTTAAGTAATGTTAGTAAATTCTATTTCAATTCATATTAATCAATTCTTGAGTAGAATAAACTTGTACAGCATCTTGCTTTTCTTTCAAGGCTTTATCATTGCTCCACAAACTGCATCTTAATTTAAGAGCCAGAGCAAAATAAGGAACATCTTTTGGGTCAGGTGATATTTT
>JWKX01000003.1 GCA_000806155.1 archaeon GW2011_AR18 | reverse complement strand
AAGATTAAAGATTTAGAATCTAAGAAAGAAACTTTAGATAAATTAAAAAAAGAGAATGAAGAATTGGATTTTATTATAAAAGAACTTAATGATAAAAAATTTATTATTCAAAATGATATTGAATCAAATAAAGAGTTAGAAAATAATTATGTTATGAATAAAAAACTTCTTGAGCAATTATTAGATTCTCAGAAGAAATTAGAATTATCTATTGTCATTAATAATAAAGATAAAGATTTTATTGAAAAAGAATTAATGATATTAAAATCAGATATTGAAAATAAGGAAAAAGCAAGTTCTAAATTAGACTATTACACTAAATTGTGTGATTGGTTTGACTCTTTCTTCATTAATATTATTGATATTATAGAAAAGAAGACTATGTCTAAACTTCATTCTGATTTTAGTGATCTTTTCCAGAAATGGTTCTCTATGCTTATTGATGAATCAGTTCTTAAAGTCAGATTAGACGAAGAATTCACCCCTATTATTGAACAGAATTCTCACGATATTGAATACGAGAATCTTTCTGGTGGTGAAAAGACATCTTGTGCTTTAGCTTATCGTTTAGCTTTAAATCAGGTAATTAATAATATTAGTAATTCTATTAACACTAAGGATTTGATTATTTTAGACGAACCAACAGATGGTTTTAGTGAAGAACAACTAGATAAGATTAGAGATATTATTAAAGAATTAAAGATGAGACAGATTATTATTGTAAGTCATGAGAATAAAGTAGAATCTTTTGTAGACAATGTTATAAAAATTAAGAAAGAGAATCACATTAGTAAGGTTATTAGATAAAAAATGAAGTCCTAAAGAGGAAATAATCATTAAAGATTATGTGGATTATATCCGTGATCTTTTAACCACCCAAAATATTTTGCACTTAAACCATTTCTATGTGGTTTTTTCAGAATTCCTTTTTCGTATCTAGTTATAGTTCTATATAATGAATTTTCAGCTTTACCATCTGTAAGATGTCTAGCTAATTCGCCTGCATTTAAAAATCCTGCTTCTTTTCTTATTGCAATTGCCTTTCTACAATCAAATGTTATTTCACCATGTATAATTAATGGGAATGATCCGATTTCTATAGAATCAACTACTCTTTCTAAATTGTTAAGAAAAGTTTCTCTTTCTACAGCATTTACTTGTTCGTATACTGCATTAATCCTAGATATATAACTTTCAAATATAAGCCTATATCTCTCATCAATTTCTTTTCTAATACTATCTATATCTGTCATAAAAATATTAACTTAGAAAAGTTTAAAAGCTTAGTTAATAGGTGAGGAATTGTGTCATCAGAAATTCTAAAGAACAAAATAGTTATCTATCCTACTGACACTATTTATGGTATTGGTTGTTATGCTCTTGATGATAACTTAGTCAAGAATATTAAGGATATTAAAAAAAGAGATTCTTCTAAACCTTTCTCTGTTATTGTTAATAAGAAATGGATTAAAGATAATTGTTTTACTAACAAGATGATTGATTCTTATATTAAAAAACTTCCAGGTAAATACACTTTTATTCTTAAACTTAAAAATAAGAAAGCAATCAGTAAGGAAGTCAATAATGATTCTGATACTGTTGGTGTTCGTATTCCTGATAATAGTTTTACTAAGAAACTTCCTATCCCTTTTGTCACAACTAGTGTTAATGTTTCTGGTGAGCCTCCTATTGTTGATACCTCTCAGATTAGTTCTGAGATTAGAAGTAAAGTTGATCTAATTATTGAAGGTGGAATTCTTAATAACAAACCATCTAAAGTTTATGATTTGACTAAAGAAAAACCTATTAGGTTAAGATAATTTTAAATAACTCCTAACTGTTTAATTTTTATGCAAAAACGTGTTTTTATTGTTCATAGATGGGAAGGTAATTCTCAATCTGATTGGTATCCATATATTAGATCAGAGTTAAAAAATAAGGGTTTCATTGTTGAGATTCCTGAGATGCCTGATAGTTTAAATCCTAAGATAGATAAATGGGTTTCTACGCTTAAAAATTTGATTAAGAATCCTGATAGTAACACATTTTTTATTGGTCATAGTATTGGTTGCCAGACTATTCTTAGATATTTAGATTCATTAAATAAAGACATTAAGATTGGTGGTGCTATTTTTGTTTCTGGCTGGTTTAATATTAAATATTTTGAAAATGAAGAAGTTAAAGCAATAGCTATGCCATGGTCGGAAACTCCTATAGACTTTGTTAAAGTTAAAAAGATATTAAACAGATCAACTGCTATTTTTTCTGACGATGATGAATATGTTCCTATTTCAGATTCAGGTTTATTTAATGAGAGGCTCAACTCAAAAATTTTAATAGAAAAAGGTAAAGGTCATTTTATGGATAAAAAATATGATTTCATACTAAAAGAGTTTCTTAAATTATCAGCTTAGTTCTCTTAAAGCTTCTACTATTGGGACATTATCTACTAACACTCTTCTTTTAACTTGTTCTTTTAAATATATTTTATTATGTTCTTTTAGATGATCATCTATTTTGTATGTATCTACTATCTTTATCTTCTCTAGATACTTTAAATCATGATCTGGACTTATCACTCTTACTCCTATTCTTGTTGCTATCTTATTAGTTAAGTTAGGGCATGGATATACATCGCTTCCTATTGCATATATTTTTCCATGTTTTATTATTTTTAATATTAGATCTCCTGTTGTTAATTCTCTCTCAGAACCTAATGATACTAGATTTCCATCAATATCTATGATTGCATATCCGCTTACTGTACCTGGATCTATCCCTGCAATTAGTATTTTTTCCACTATTATTGATTATTATTTAGAATATTTATATCATTTTCTATATCTATTTTGATTTCTCGGGATAAATCTTCATGTAGAAATGTTTATATATTTGTTATTAGATTATTCTCTATAAAATGAAAAGAGGTCTAATATTTTTAGTAATATTTCTATTGAGTCTAGCCGCAGTTTCCGCTTTACAGGCTGAATATGAGCCTATACAGAATGAAGCACTTCCTGGTGATAGTGTTTCTTACCTTCTGCATCTTAATAATAATGAAGAAAACTCTGCTTCAGTAACTATTCCTCCTGGTTCTTATGGTATTAAATTAGGTGTTTTCGTGAATAGTGCTACAAGGATTGAGAGATTGATTATTGCTAAAGTTTTAGATTATAAGAAAGTCATAACAGCAGATTTCAGCTCTCTTCCTGTTATTGATCCTAAAAGAACTACTCTTGCTAGATTAAAAGTAAAAAACATACGTAATGTTGCTCTTGATAATATGGATTTAGTGGTTAAGAGTCCTCACTTTGATTTATCTCAGAAATTAAGTCTTGCTAAGATGGAAGAGAGAGAGATTGAATTCCCTATTAGGATTCCTGATAATATTCATAAAGATGATTATCAAATGAACATTAAAATTTCTCTTAATGATAATCTGATGTTAGATAAACCTTTTACTTATACTGTTGGTGAATATTCTGATGTTAAAGAATTGATTGAAGATGATAGTTCTTTCTTAGTTAGTGGTGAGACTGTTACTTTAAGGAATAATGGTAATAATATTGTCAACCAGGCTTATACTAAGGATTTTGATTATATTGCATATAAGCTTTCTAGCTTTAATCCTGAAGTATCCAAGATTGATAAAGTTGATGGTATATATCGTATCTACTGGAATTATAATTTACAGCCTGGTGAGAGCAAGATTATTGGTTATAAAGTTAATTACAGATGGCCTACTTTTATTCTTATACTTATAATATTAGCAGTTGCTCTTGTCTATGTTTTCAGGATGAAGAACTCTATTGTTATTAGCAAGAAAGTTTTAGGAATGCATGCCCCTCAAGGTGGAAGTGTTCATGTTATGAAAGTTGTTATTAACATTAAGAATAGAGGTAATATGGCTGTTAATAACGTTAGGATAATTGATAGAGTTCCTAATACTATTAAAGCTCCTGCTCAGTTTGTCAGCATGAGACCTAACCATATTAAGGCAGTTCCTGATGGTTCTGTTATGGTCTGGGATGTTCATAACATTAAGAGAGGGGAAGAAAAGATTATTAGTTACAGGATTGAAGGTAGATTATCATCAAATATTGTTCTTCCTTCAGCTGTTGCTAAGTATACATCTTTTGGTAGAATGGTGGCTGCTCGTTCAGGACATGTGGGTCTTGGTTCTAAGAGAAGTTCTATCTAATTTTTTATTTTTATAATTTTTCTATTGCCTTTTTGAATAATCTTATGCTCTCTCTCTCATCAGGATATAATTTGCTTGCTTCTATTGCTTTCTTAGAATATTTCTCTAATAATTTCTTATTTTTCCATAGTTTTAATATCATATTTTCTGCCTCTTCATCATTATTGACTACTAATTCTTTGTTTATCATTGCAACATAGCTCTTGTTTCCTACATTTTGGTTTACTATTGGTACTATTCCTGTGCTCATTGCCTGTAATACTGATACTGATGCTGGTTCTATCCATGATAGATTTACATATAATGAACATTTCTTTAAATATGGTCTTGTATCTACATGTCCTGTAAATATTATATCTTTTATTTTTTTATTCTCTAATTGTTCTCTTAGATCTCCCTGTCCTGGTATGTATGAACTTGCTCCTAATAAATATAATCTAGACTCCTTATATTGTTTTTTTACTTTTAAGAATACATTCACTAGATGATCTACACCTTTTTCTAAACATATTCTTGCAGTAAATATTATATTTTTATTATTTATGTTGCACTTTATTTTTTCAAATTTTTCTCTGTTGAATGCTGGTGGTACTACATATGCTCTATCGTGACTCTCTTTTGGCAAATAATCTTTCATTAATTGTGAACTGCATATGAATATATCCACTTTTTTCAGCATCATTAAATAAAGTTTTTTCTTGAATGATAGCATTTTCCACATGTGATAATATTTTGGGTCTGATACTATCAATCCTAATTTTTTCTTCTTGTGAAAAGTCTTCCATATTACTCCTGTTATTAGTTGTGAAGCACTCTCGCATAATACAAATTCAGCATCTTTTGGTATTTTTTTTATTGTTTCTAATGATTTTTGTATTCTTGAAAAATTTTTTAATTTATATTCAGCTACCCTGTCATCTATATATTGTGCATTTATTGAATCTGCCCATAATCCATGTGCTGGATGTGGATAATTATTCAGGAATATTGTTTTCATAGTAATATAATAAATCCTAATTTGTGAGACACTGTCTCCTATTTTGTTCAAATTCGTCAATCGATAATTGAATAATATTATATTTTAATCGTGATAAATAATTTTGCATAATATTAAGTATATTATAAGTTATTTAAAAGTTTATTCTATTTCAAAGAAATTGCTTAATATTTGTTTATAGACTTATAATAAATTGAAAGAAAAATTAACCAACCCTTCTAAGGCTTGTTCCTTCCTTTATACAGGTATATCTTAAAAGTATAATATAATTACCATCACTTCCATAATTAGGCTTAGTTTCAGTCACTTCTAATCTATCTCTATGATCAGCATCTATACACCGAATTTCACATTCTTCATGTTCTGGTGGGTTAGATGTAATTTGTCGAATGAAATCAATTTCAGCTACAAGTTCGTCAACACTCAAACCCCTGCTATAAAATTTAATGTTATCGGTTGATTCTCTTTGTACCATAATTTATTGGTACCATATTTACTTTTTAAAGATTTATCTTTTTTAATATATACTAATTGCTCTTTATTTCTATCCCTGATATTGCCTGCTCTTTTTGTTGACTGACTATAGGCACACTATTTACATTATTGTTTATTACTGGTATCTGGTTTATCTCTACATTTTTTGGCAGTCTTTTTGATCTTATATATGGCAGTGATTTTAATACCATTTTGCTGAACATATTGTTTTTGTGTGAATATTTTTTTTGTAAATTGCTTAGTATCTCTAACTCTTTTGTATGGGTAAAATCTCTCTCTCTTAATCTTTTTTCAGGTATTTTTGAGATTATCGGGAATTTCACATCCCTTAATGGTAATAGATTGAAGTAGTCTCTTATCTTTCTGAAATATTCTGAATCATGTGTCCAGTCTAACCATTTTAGTTCTAATTTGTTTGCCCATCTATCTAAACTGTCCCAATCCTCTGTTTTTGTTGGTGGTGTAAATCCCATCTTCAATGCTAAGTCATACAAGTCAGCTCCTGGGTATGGCAAATAAAATCCGAAACTGAATCTCATTCTTGGATGTATCTCGCTTAGTTCTAATGCTAAGTCTACTGTCTGGAATGTCTCTTCTTTGCTCTCTGTCGGCATTCCCATTATGAATGATCCCACTGGTTTTAGGTCTGGTGCTTTTGTTAATGCTTTTATCCCTCTTTTTATCTGTTCTACTGTCTGTAGTTTGTTCATTAATTTTAGCATCCTGTCTGATCCTGATTCTAAGCCTAATAATAATTCTCTGCACTGTGTTGATACTAGTTTTTTTACCATATCATCATGTAACATTCCTACTCTTACCTCTCCATACCATGGCAGGTTTATTGCTTCTAGTAATCTTATTGCTCTTTGTGGGTTAGAAAATAATAGGTCATCATAGAATTTTATCCCATCTATTCCATATTTATCTTTTAGGTATGTTACTTTTTCTATTACTTTTTTGTCTGACTGTGCTCTCCATCTTCTCTGGTTGAATCTTTGATTGAAGCAGAATCCACAGTTGAATGGGCATCCTCTGCTTGTTATGAATCCTAATACTCTTTTATTGTTCCACTCATGTTCTAAGTGTGACTCTACATCTATTAAATCAAAATCCAAATCCAGTTGATCTAAATCCTCTATTAATGGTCTTGGTCCATTTAATATTGGTATCCCATTTCTTTTATAACATAATCCTAATATATCCTCTGCTCTTCCTTTTCCCTCAAACATTCTTGCTATATCTATTATTATGCTGTCTCCCTCTCCATTTACTACATAGTCTATATATTCCTCTTTTACTGTCTCTTTTGGTAATAATGATGGATGCACTCCTCCCCATACTATTTGTAGTTCAGGTTTCTCTTTTTTCAGCATTCTTGATAGGTTAGCACTATCTCTTGTCTGGTTTCCTGTTATTACTGATATTCCTACAAACATTGGATCTATGCTTAGTATATCTTTTACTGCTCTGTTTAAATTTTCAGAATTTATATGGAATACTTTTGGTTCATATCCTGCTCTTTTTAATGCACCACCTACAAATAAGTGTGCTAATGGAGCTATTCTCATATCTTGCGGACTGCTTATTTGTACTAGTGCTATTGGTTTGCTCATTATATTACATTAATCTAATTTCTATTTAAAGTTAACGATTGAAAATAATATTTTTGTATATTCTGATTATTTTAGTATAGTAATCTTTTTAAGCATTGGATTTTGTAATTTTTTATGGAAAAGGTTGCTGCTTCTATTCTTGAGACTGAATTTGTATCAAAGAATATTAGGCTTATCAGGATGATTCCTTATGGGAAGTTAGTTTTTATTCCAGGTCAGGCTATTGCTCTTCATATTAATGATGATATTAAATATTTTTATGTTACAACACCACCTGAAGCTGCCACTCTTTTTGAGATTATGCTTAAATCCTCTCCAGATGATAAACTTTCTGAGTACCTGTTTAATAACCTTAAAGAGGGTGATGATATTACAATCTCAGGTCCTTATGGTTTGCCTCTGAATTATAATAATGTTAAGTCTTTTACATTGATTGCTGGAGGTATTGGTATCTCTAAATTCATTTCTTTGATAAGACAGATTATGCAGAATCGTGCTGATGTTGAACTTAATCTTATTTATTCTGTAAAAAAAATGGATGATCTTGCTTTCAAGGTTGAATTGGATAATTTTGCTTTTAGTATTGGTAAATTAAAAAATAATTATATTGTGACAGCAGATAATTTATGGAATGGTTATAGAAAAAGGATTGATGAATCTTATCTTAAAGAAGTTATAAAAGATAAAGATAGTATATTCTGTATATGCGGCCCTAAAGAGATGATTTCTTCAGTTAATAATTATTTATTGAATATTGGTGTTCCTGAAAAAAATATATTGCAGAATGATGTCTTAGAAAAAGATATAAAGAATTAGATTAATATTATCTTATGAAAAAATTAAAGATTTCACATAATGATGATACATGTATCTCTTGTGGTGCCTGTGTTACTATCTGTCCTGAAAAATGGCAGTTTAAAGAAATCAATGGTGAACTTAAAGTTATTAATCATGACAAGGATTTTATCCCTATTGAATCTGATTTATCTAATAAAGCAGTTGAAGCTGAGAAAGCATGTCCTGTTAATGCTATTGGTACAAAAATTGAGGAAGAAAGTTAGTGATAAATGAAGATTGAGAGGATTAAAAAATGGATAAAAAGGCAAAATTATCAATAGGTGAATGGATAATGATTATTGCAACAGTAATAGTGACTATACTAATAGCAATAGGAATATTTTCAAGGTAAAATGGGCAGACTGTCTTTAGTTATTGTTTTATTTGACTGGACTAACCAATGAGATATTAGAATTTTTCAAACAACAATAAACTGACGTTTACTTTACAGCTCATTAATTAGTTAAATATATAAATATCTTAAAAGTTTTATAAATATGAAAAGATTAGCTCTTATTCAACCTAATTCAGCTTTTGTCAGCGAGTCTATACCTTTAGGTTTTGGTTGGATTGCTGCTGTTCTTAAGAATAAAGGCATCGAAGTAAAGATTATTGATGCTTCTGCTGCTTATTCTAGGTATTCAGATGATGATATTGTTAGGTTATGCAAGGAATTTAATGCTGATGCTGTTGGTGTTGTTTTCATGACTTCTCATGTCTACAAAGCTTATGATCTTGTAAAAAAACTATCAGAATTAAAAGTTCCTATTATTGGTGGTGGCTATCATGTTACTAAATTTCCTAATGAAGTATTAAGCCGTGGTGTTGATATTGGTATGATGGGTGAAGCTGAAGTTACTATTACAGAGATTGTTGATTATCTTAATGGAAAAATGAAAATTGAGGATGTCAAGGGTATTAGTTATAAAAAAGATAATGAGATTATTATAAATCCCCCTCGTCCTCTTATACAGAATCTTGATGATCTCCCTCTTCCTGATAGGGAAGCTTTCAATTTATCTGATTTTGCAAGATCTGAAAAAGAGATTAAGAATGTTATGTCAACTCTTATTACTAGTAGAGGTTGTCCTTTTGAATGTTCTTTCTGTGCAAGCCAGAAAACTGGTTATAGGTTTAGGAGTGCTGATAATGTTCTTAAGGAAATAAGACAAGTTAAAGAAAAATATGGCACTAGGAATTTCTATTTAGTAGATGATACTATAAATGTTCATAGGAAGAGGTTGATTGAGTTATGTGAAGCTCTTAAAGGTGAAGATATTGTCTGGAGGTGTAATGGAAGATTTGATCTCATGGATGAAGAATTATTAATAAAAATGAAAGAAGCTGGTTGTATCCATATTAGTTTGGGTGTTGAGTCTGGCGATGATGAAGTTTTAAAGAGGATGCATAAAAAACTTACTGCTAATATTATAAGAGAGAAAGCTAAGCTGATTCATGATGTTGGTATCAGCCAGACTCTTAATTTCATGTTTGGTTTTCCTTTCGAGACTCCTGAGAGTATTGAGAAGACTATACAATTAATCAAGGATATTGAACCTTATATTACAGATATTCAGAGAGCTGGCTTATTGATTCCTTTCCCTGGAACAACTTTGTATGAAGAGTTCAAGACTCAATATAATTATGATCAATGGTGGTTAAGACCTGAGGATTTCATGACTGAAGTAAGAGAATCTGATCACAGACCTATTTTCAAGAAGTTTTTATTTGATGATCTTGGTTTGATTAATGAAAAAGGAAAGTTCTTTGAATACTCTGATGAAATGATTAAGAAGATTAAGAAAGGTATGAGGACTATCGATCATATTGTTATGAAAAGAAAAGTTCATGCCTTGAATTTTACAAAATCTAAATTTGTAGAAAAAGCAATCTATATGGCAATGCTTGGCATGATATACTCTTCTAAGGGTTTATACAATCTTAATCCTAATATTGAGAGAAAAGTTATTCACCCTCTTTATTATTCTGTTAGAAGGAATAAATATTACTTGAAGAATAGAACTTATTA
Source organism: archaeon GW2011_AR18 (assembly GCA_000806155.1). GTDB lineage: Archaea > Nanobdellota > Nanobdellia > SCGC-AAA011-G17 > GW2011-AR18 > GW2011-AR18. Next base: position 33,899 of record JWKX01000003.1, on the reverse strand, counting down.
ATTCTTGAATTTTATTATAAAACTCCATCCAGATACTGTAAATGCAGGTAATACATCAGCTATTCTGCAGTCAATGCTCTGCAATGTCCTGAATCTTGAATATAGATAATAAAATGGGAATGTCCCTACTAATACAAATGATTTCTGTCTTCTTATTATTTCAAGATTATATTTATCAAATAATTTTCTTAATTCACCTAATGTAAAAAATTGCTCATGCATTGCTCCCTCTCCGTATTGGTTTAATGTGTCTAATCCGAAACTTTTTTGTGCTTTTTTTACAGGATCTCTCACTATTGCATGTCTTATATTTCTGCAAATTTCATATAATTTAATTCTTTTTAAGATTTTTCCTATTATTCTTCTAGGCATTACACTCAGTTCTGCTGGTCCGTACCCATTTGGTACTGATAAGAATAAGAATCCTGTTTTTTTCAAGCTCTTGCTTATGAATTCTATAAGGTTTTCTGGATATTTTAGATGTTCTAATACTTCTGAGCATATTATTATATCAAATTTTTCATTCATATTCATTTTATGTGCATTATATACTTTGAATCTGCAGTTTTTCATCTTGTTTCTTTTATTAGCATAATCTACAGAACTCTTATCAACATCTATTCCTGTGACATCACACCCAATGTTTGCTATCTGTAATGATATATTTCCTACTCCGCACCCTACATCTAATACTTTCAAGTTCTTTTTTCCCATTTCTTTCTGGAATTTTTTTATATTATCTAGTATATAGTTTATTTTTTTTACATAATGTATCATATCTTTCTGTAATAATTTATCTGACATAAAATTTTTACCTGTATTTGATTTATAAGTTTTTCCATAGTAATATTTATAAATTAATCAATAACATTTCTATCATGGGAGACGTTAATTTTAACACAGAAAAATATCATGATGAAGGTTCTATAAATATAAATAATGATTTCAAGTCTCGTATGGATGCTGTTGTTGATATGTGTGGTTCTGGTAAAAAGATTCTTGATATAGGATGTTTCACTGGATATCTTATGGATAGGTTGAAGAAAAATAATAATGATGTTTTTGGTGTTGACATATCAAAGAATGCTGTTGCTTTAGCTAAAAAGAAAGGTCTTAGATGCTATCATGGTGATATTGATAATGGTCTTAGATTCAATGACAAGTCTTTTGATATTATTGTTATGGGTGAGATTATAGAACATATTTTTGATACTGATAAGGTTATAAAAGAGATAAGCAGGATGTTGAAAGACAATGGTGAAGTGATTATAACAACTCCTAATATAGCATGTTTGAATAGGAGGATAAGATTATTTCTTGGCAAAAATCCTTATATTGATATTGGTGTTTTGAATGATGATAATAAGACAACTGCTTCAGGCCATATTAGATATTTCACTTTTCATAATTTAAAGATTCTTCTTGAGAGAAATGGTTTCAAGGTTAATGAATCAACATCAGATGTCATTCTTCTGAAGTCTTTGAGATCTTACAGATTATCTAAATTATTCCCAAGTCTTGGGTGGTCTATTATTATGAAAGCTAGAAAAGTATAATTATATTAGTTTCTTTAATATTTTTGTTATTTTATTGAATACCCCTTTCTCCATGTAATTTAATATTATTAAATCTTCTTTATCTAAGACTTTTAATGCTAATAATATTAATCCATAAACTAAGAATCCTGATATTATTGTTATTATCATGATTATATTATTATTTCCTATTTTATTAGATAACATAAATAATCCTAGGACTATTAGGCATGCTATTATTGATTTTATATAGGATTTTCTTATAGGATTTAAATGTAATATTTTATAGACAAATATGAAATTCATTATTCCCATTATCAATACTGATAATCCTGTTGCAATTCCAGCCCCTAATATTCCATATTTTGGTATTAATAGATAATTCAATATTATATTTAATGTTGCACCTATTAATGATATTATAAATACTAATCTAGTCTTCTCTATTATCATGAGTATATTGTTTGCTGGAAGGCTTAGATGATAAATAAAGTATCCAGATACTAATATTATTAAGACAATAAATCCTGTCTCATAGATTTTTCCGAATAATAATGTCAATATCTCTCTTGCAAAGTATGTTAATACTATTAGTGAATATAAGTTTACTACAAATATCCATTTTGTCACGCTTGCATAGCATGAATGTAATGCTTTTGTATCATTTTTTGAATATAAACTGCTTAAAACAGGTAAGAATAAGCTTAGTAATGCTAAGGGGAATACATAGATCAGTTGTGCTGTTGGTGATGCTGCATTGTATATTCCTACCTCTCCGGAACTTCTGAATATTCCTAGCATGAATGTATCCATCCATAATAATATCAATAATAAGAAATGATTTATCAGTAATGGTATTGAATAATGCAGCCATACTCTTCTTTCATATTCTGGTTGTTTTTCTGATCTGAATTTGTATACTTTTTTTACAAAGATATATGATAATATTACAGTAAATATTACAGCAACTGCATATGCTAATGTTGCTCCTAATAATCCAAGACCTAATGATAAGAATATTATTGTAAATACTACTTTTATGAAATTTTCTCCTATATTTCTTATATAGATTTCAGGCAGTAAATACTTGTATGCCTTGCATAAATTTATGAATATGCTTCTTATTCCATCTAATGGTATTATCACTGCAATTATCTTTATTAATAATGATAGTTTTTGTTCATGGAATATTGATACTGCTATCCAGTCTGATAATATAAATAATATTAATGCTATTATAACACCGAAACTGAATGTTAATCTTAAGCAGTATCTTACTATTCCTAATATCTTTGATTCTTGTTTTCTCTCTTTATAGAATGAGACATATCTCTGTATTGCTTGTGGCATTCCTAATACTGCTATTATTCCTAAAAAATTGAATATTGCTAATGCTATTGATAATATTCCATAATCTTCAGGTCCTAGCCTTGCTATTATTAACCTATATGAATAACCAAGCACTTTGGATATCATTATCCCTGCAAATGCAAATCCTGCACCTTTTGCTATATCCTTTAATGCTTTATCAGTCTCATCTTTCATTGATTTTTAAATTTATAATAAGGTATTTAAATCTTTATAATGGTTTTATTATTATGAAAAAAATTGTTGTTATTGGTTCTGTTCCGCCATACAAAGGTGGGTTGTCTCATTTTAATTCTAGTCTTGTAAATGAATTGATTAAAAATAATGAAGTCAAAGTTATCAGTTGGAAGAGACAATATCCTAAGATTATTTATCCAATTGATCCTGTTGAGAAAAATGATGAGCATTTGATTAATAATGATGAAACTTTTTTATTGGATTTTTATAACCCTTTTTCCTGGTTCAAGGCTTCTAAAATTATTAATGATTTTAATCCTGATATTGTTATTTTTACTTGGTTATCTCCTATTGTATCTCCTATTTATACAACTATAGCTAATTTTATTAAAGTTAAATCTAAGATTGTTTGTATTGCACATAATGTTTCACAGCATGAGGGTACTTTTTTGGATAATATCTTAAGGAAAGCTTTTTTTAATAAAGTTGAATATTTTATTGTTCATTCTAATAAGGATTTTGAGGATTCTCTTAAGATTAATAGTGATAAAAAGACTATTCTGAGTTTCCATCCTGTTTATGATATGTTTAAAACTGATATAAAGTTTAGTTCTAAATATAGTGATAATATTCTTTTCTTTGGTTATATCAGAGAATATAAGGGTTTGATTTATTTAATTAGAGCTATGCCTGATATTATTAAAAAGATTAATGTTAGATTATTGATTGTGGGTGAGTTCTGGGAGAATAACAGTTTTATCAGTAAGTTATTGACTAAGTTCTTGACAGGAAAATCTAGGAATAATAAAAGTTTTTATTTTCATGAGATTAAAAAATTAAATTTAAATAATAATATTGAAGTTATAGATAAGTATGTTCCAGATAATAAGGTTGGCGAATATTTTTCTAAGTCTGATATATTAGTTCTTCCTTATACATCTGCTACCCAGTCAGGTCCTATTCAGGTTGCTTATAATTTTAACACTCCTGTTATTTGTACTGATGTTGGTGGTCTTCCTGAACTTGTTATCAATAATAAGACTGGTTTTGTTGTTCCATCTAAAAACCCTAAAGCTCTTGCTGATGTTATTATTAGATTTTATAAGAATAAGAAGAAAAAAGAATTCTCTGTTAATATTAAGAAATTAAAAGATAAGTATTCTTGGAAACATTATTGTGACATTATTGAGAGTTTATGATTTATTTTGCTGTATGATGTTACTTTATTCTTCCCATTATTCTTGCTATAATATAATGCCTTATCAGCTCTTATTACTAAATCTTCTGTAGTTTCTGCATTATCTGGAAAGCTTGCAACTCCTAAGCTTATTGTTAGATCTTTGTCTGGTTGGCTTTCTTCATTGTAGAATTTATGTTCTGCTACTGCTTTTCTTAATATTTCAGCTTTGTTTACTGCATCTTTTAATTTTGCATTGTGTAATACTACTGCAAATTCCTCTCCACCATATCTTGCCACTATATCTGCTGTCCTTGTATTCACTTTTAATATCTTTCCTAGTTTTATTAACAATTCATCTCCTTTTGGATGTCCATTATTATCATTATATTTCTTGAAATAATCTACATCTATCATTATTAGACTGATACTATAATTTCCTCTTCTTGCATTTTCTATATATTTTTTTAATTCAAAAGCAAAATATCCGTGGTTGTATAATCCAGTTAATTGGTCTCTTATTGCTGCATTGAAGTTTTTCTCATTATCTATTGCTAATTCCAATGATGATTTTATCACTTTTATGAATATATTTATGAATTTTATATGATGAAGATTGAATTTTTTCCTGTCAAACCTGTTTATTGTTATTACTCCAAGTCTCTCTATTGGTATTATCAATGATGATTTTATTCTGTTTATTGTTATGAACTCTCCTCTTCTTGATGGTTCATTCTCTGGTTCTGTATGGAATATTATTTTATTGTTTATGAATGATTGTGCTATTATTGACCCTTTCATTACTCTTCTTCCTATATAGACATTTCTTGTCTCATTGTCTACTCCAGATATTGCAGAACACCTTAGATTTTTATTCTGTAATAGATAGAACTCTAATACTAGATCAGTAAAATGGTCATAGTTTTTTAGGCAGTTTAATGCTTCCTGTGCCATATTATTTGCCATTTTTTGTTTTGTTATTTTTAAAGAACTCTCTAATAGGAATGCAATATCTCTTATATCTAGACTTGAGATGATATCACGCACCTCTTCTTTTATCTGCATATTAGGATTTTAAATTAATAGATTAATAAGTCTTCCTGTAATATTCCAGTTAATATTACTTTAGAAAGTATAATTTATTAAGTGTTAACATATTAGATCTTTATGGAAACGAGATATTTTTCTTTAAGTGAGATACTAGAGATGATAGATGAACCAAATAGAAGTTGTTGTAAAAGATTGTTAAATGATAATAAAGAACTTTTTAACAAAGCTAAAGGCTCTAAATCTAAACATCAAGCATGGGTGGGAGGTTATTTAGATCACGTTACAGAAGTTTGTAATATTGGTATAGTTATCTATAATAATCTAATTAAGTTAAGACATTTGGATTTCTCTATTAAAGATTTTTTATTAGTAGCTTTCTTGCATGATTTAGAAAAACCTTGGAAGGGGATTGTTAACTTAGAAGATTCTTCAGGAATTAAAAATAATCTTGCTATAAAAGATTTTGTAAAATCCAAGATAATAGAATATGGATTCAATCTTAATGATACACATATTAACGCATTAAAATATGCTGAAGGTGAAGGTAATGACTATGATACTTTCGAGAGGGTGCAACTTCCATTAGCAGCTTTTCTTCATATATGTGATGTTTTTAGTGCCAGGATATGGTATGAATTTCCAAATAATGAAGATTCTTGGTATAAAAATAAAAAGACTTAAATATTGTTATTACTAAAAAATAGATAATGGAAAAGGATTTATCTGCAAAGGAAAAGATTCAGTTAGCTGTTCAGACTTATAATAAATTCTCAAAAATCTATGCTGATTATACTTCATCAAAGATTATGCAGTTTCAATTAAATAATTTTATATCTTTGCTTCCTGAAAAAGGTAAGATTTTAGATGCTGGTTCTGGAGCTGGAAGGGATTCTGCTTATTTTAAGGATGAAGGTTTTGATGTTGTCTCTGTTGATTTTTCTGATGGTATGATTGAGGAAGCTAAAAAACTAGATGTTAAGACAGTTAAGGGAAATCTTTTGGAGATGTCATCTAATCAAGAATTTGTTGGTATTTGGTGTATGGCTAGTCTTGCTGATATTCCTAAGTCTGAAGCTCCTAAGTTGATTAAGAATTTTGCGAATGCTCTTAAGAAAGATGGTGTTTTATATATTGCTGTCAAGAAAGGTGATGGTGAAGAGATTATTGAAAAAGAGAGATATGATAATACTCCAAGGTTTTATGCTTTCTACCAGAAAAAAGAACTTAATGATTTATTGATTGCTAATGGTTTTATCATTATTGAATCTACTGAATCAAATGATGAAGAGAATGATTGGGTTGAAGTTTTTGCTAAGAAGGCTTAGTTATTAATATAATTTTAGTTCTTTTATGACTCTGTCTATTTTTTCTTCTTTATCTGGTCCTATTGCTAAACACGTTACTGTTCCACTATCAACAACTGTTCTTCCTGCATCTGTTATTAGTGCAGTTACTAATCCATTATCTTTTGCTATCTGGTTGTATTTTTGTAATTCTTTTAGATCATTTACTTTTAATACTATTTTCGGCATTCCATTATCTCTCCAGTATTTCACTTTTTCTTTATCACTTCTTAATACAGCTTCTACTGCTGCATGCGCTCCTTGACTTACTGCTTTTCCTGTTGGTAATTTTAAATCCTTTCTTAGTATTATTGCCTGTTTCATTAAAAACCCCAAAGATTAGTAGTTTTATTCACTCTTTTTTTGTCTACTTTCTTTAATTTTTCTTTTCGTGTCTTTTCACGATGACATTTTAAACATATTGCTTGTCCATTAGCAACTATAGTTTTTCCACCATCTTCCCATGGTATTATGTGATCATAATCTATATTATCATCTGATAACTCAATTCCACAAATTTTACATTTATTATTTTGTGTTGATTTTAATTCTTTTCGTTGGGTTACGCTAAAAGTCCTTCTAGAGTCTCTATCAACTTTTTTATTAGAATTATAAGGATTAAATCCTGAATTAAATGAGTTATTCATATTCAAATTTTTAGAAATATCAATAACATTTTGTCGTTTTATAGGTTTTTTCTTAGGAAGAACACCAAAAAGATTAAAGTTATCCATTAAGAATTCTAAAGTTATTAGATATTTAAACTTTGCTTATAAACTTTTACAATAATCCTAGATGGTCTAATCCTAGATATCCTGTTAATACCATTGTGTTGTTTGGTTGTTTTAGTTCTTTTCTGAATTGTTCTAATGGTTTTAATACTACTTCTATGTATTCTTTTTCTCCATTTTCTGGTTCTTTTATTTTTACACAGTTTTTAGCTACAAAGCAGTATGTATATCCTGTTACGTATGGTGATCTTGGGAATTTAGCTACAAATTCAAATTCTCCTGTATATCCTGTCTCTTCTAATAATTCTCTTTTTGCTGCTTCTATTGGTTCTTCTTTGTCATCCATTATTCCTGTTGGCAGTTCATCTAATACTTTTTCTACTCCTACTCTGAACTCTCTTGCGATTATTACTTTGTTATCTTTTGTTATTGCTAATATTCCTATGCTGTCTTTTGATTTTCTTACCTCAAATTCTCCTATCTTTCCATCAGGCATCTCAAATTTCTTGATATATATTTTCTGATATCCTTCATATACTGGTTTTTCTTCTATTTTTTTCCATTTATTTAAATCCATAAATTGCTAGAAATAAATTCTATTAATAAAACTTTACTTTCCTATTAATTTTACTTTTCCTGTTAATATTATTGGTAAATATGTTCCCCCACCTGTATGTATCTGTTTATTCCCTATCTCCAGTATATCATTCATTATTTTATAGAAATTTCCAGCAATCATTGTATCTTTTACCGCATATTTCATTTCCCCTTTTTCATAGATATGTCCTTCCATGACTCCTAGACTGAAATCTCCTGTTGTGCTGTCTGCTGTATGTGTCCCTATAAGATTTTTTACATATATTAATTTATCAGCTGAGTTTAGTATTTTTTCTTCTGTTTTCTTTCCTGTCTTCATTAATACATTTGTTGTACTTATTGATGGTATGCTTGCATATGATCTTGATGCACTTGATGTTGATTTAACATTGTCTATGTTTGCATGGTAAGTATCATATAAGAAATTCTTCAATACTCCTTTTTCTACTATTGATGTTTTTCTTGAATTTACTCCCTCATCATCAAATTCTCTTGAGAATATTAAATTTTTAGTTATTGAATCATCTATTATTGTTATATCTTTATGGAATATTTTCTTGTTCAATTTATCCTGTAATATTGATTTTTTTGATTGTATTGATTCTGCATCTATTGCATCTAGAAATATCTCCCCTAATAATTCTGATAATGCTTCTGGATGTAATACTAGATTTATATTAGTAGTTTCTGGAGTATTTTTCTTCTCGCATTCAATTAATCTTTTTACATGCTCTTTTGCTTTTTCTGGTTTTAATAATGTTTTTTCTCTCTCTCCGAATCCTAATGTATTCTCTTTTGATTTCATCAACTCGCTCCAGAATGTATTATTGCAGCTTTTACTTTCTAAGTTTATTCCTTCTGAATTTATTATTTTTCTTGTCCTTGTTGATTTCTCAAATCCTCCGCTGTTTAGTTTTATATCTTTATCAGTATTTTTTACTATTTTTATATAATCTTTGAAATATTTACTCATATATGCTATATCTTTAGTTATTAACTTTTTATCATAAAATATTTTATTAGTTGATTTTATTCTAGCATCATTGAATCTCATAAATTTTTCATCTCTATTGTTTAATTTAGAGATTTTTATTGCTTCATCAACACATTTTTCATAATTTTTTATATCTATTGTACTGCTGAATCCTAATTTTTTATCTATGCATACTCTTATCCCTATTCCATCTACATATCCTTTGCTTAAGAAATCTATATTATCTCTTTGTAATATCATTCTTGTCTTTTCTGAACTCTCATAGAATATCTCATACTCTTTTATCCCTTTTTTCTTGATATATGATTCTATTTTTTCTATCATTCCTGTCCACCTACTCTGGCTTTATCTATTTTTATGTGTGGCGCTCCATCTCCTACTGGCGCATGCTGTCCGTCTTTTCCGCATACTCCCTGTGAAAATTCTAAATCTTTTGCTACTAAACTTATATTCTTTAACGTAGTTAGTATATTCCCTGTCAGTGATACATTTTTTACTAGTTCTTTTAATTCTCCATTCTCTACTCTGTATCCGTATTGTGCATTGAACAAGAACTCTCCTGATGATGGATTTACCTGTCCTCCTGATGATCCTTTTAAGTAATATCCATCTTTTATTTTTTCTAGCATTTCTTTGAAATTTGAATCTCCATTATCAAAATATGTGTTTGTCATTCTTGGTATTGCTCTATGCCCTAAGCTTTCTGCTCTCCCATTTCCTGTTGGTTTCATCTTAAGTAATGATGCTGTCTCTCTTGTATGTAAATACCCCTCTAAGAATCCATTTCTTATCAGATATGTTTTCTGCCCCTCTACTCCTTCATCATCAAATGCTGTCCATCCGTATCCTTCCTCTAAACTTCCATCATCTATTATATTTACTGAAGTGCTTGCTATTAATTTTCCTATTTTTTCATTCATTACTGTTGCTCCCTGTAATACATTATCTGCCTCGCATCCATGTCCTACTGCTTCATGGCTGAATACCCCTCCTAATGCCTGGTCTATTATTACTGGATAATTTCCCCCTTTAGCTAATTTAGATTGTAACATTTTTTCAGCCATTTCCATTGAGTTATTTACTATTCCAGAAGCTTCTTTCTTGAATAATTCATATCCTTGATGTTTTATTTTTGATTTATAGAATTGTTCTAACCTGTTTCCATCTTTTGCATATGCTACTGATACTATTCCTACTACATTATCATTCCATGTTAGTTCTCTTCCCTCTGATGTTGTTATCTTTAGTTTTCTGTTATTATCACTATAATTTACTCTTAATGAATTTATTTTTTTATAATCTTTTCTTAAATCTAATTTCATGACATCTTTTTTCTTATCTTCCAAGTCTATATTTTCTGGATTTATCTTAAATTTTGTTTTTATTGATTTTTTTAACTTCGGCAGTTCATCTATTTTTATTATTTTACTGTTTTTATTAGCTAGTTTTATTGCATTATCTATTAATTGTTTATAATCCTCTTTGTTTGAATAAGCTAATCCCTCTTTATTTTTGTACATTACTCTTGCTGCATACATTAATGCATTTCCTTTTGATAATTCTTTTATCTTATCATTCTCTAATTGTATGCTTGTTTTATTTCCGGAATATTCCTTTAATTCTACATAGTTGCAACCCTTTTTTTCTGCATATTTCAAGAAACTTTCCATTAATATATTCTGGATTTTCGATGTTTATAAAGATTTTTACGGTTTTTTCTACTCAAACTTCTTTAATTCCATTTTTCAGAGTATATCCATGGAAGAAAAATCATTGGATTTGGAAGATGCTTTGAATATCTCTAAAGGTGATAGTATTAAAGTTCGTGATTCCTGGGAAATTAGAAGTTTATCTAAAGTCATTACTAATCCAGTTATTCCAAATAAAGAATATATTGTAAAAAAAGTTAAAGATGCGTATATTAATAATAAAAAAGTTATTATGTTTGAATTAGAGGGTTATACTGCTTACTCTCATTATTGGTTCTCTGCTTATAGAAAAAGATTACCTGACTAATCTTTCTAGTGTATCTCCATAATTTAATGGCAATATATTCATTTTTTTCAATTTATTTTCTACTTCCAGTCTCATATTCTCATCAGTTGAAACGCATAATTCTGGTATGTAAAATAATTCATTACTAGATGTTCTATGATTTCTGCAATAATTAGCAAAATTTGCAACACACCTCTCTAATATCCCTCCTATAAAATAAACATCTCTATAATTACTTAATAAATCTCCAAATTTTTCTTTGCTAGCATAAAAAGCTTTAACTTGTTCCCACTGCTCGTCATTAATACCTTCAGGTCTATTATCAGGTCTAGGATATCCAGTAGGTGGAATAGCTTCTCTAATTAACCTATCATCAAAGATAAATTTATAATTATCATCAAATGTAAACACAGCAGATTCAAAAAATTCACTTCTCTCAAATAAAGCAACTACTTTATGTTCTCTATCTAGAAATTGATTTACTAACAATCCTATATCTCTATCTCTTATAGAAGATTTATCAGTCTTACTGATACCAACAAAACCATCACTATCTTGTTTATAAGTATAAGGGTGTACAACAAATAATATATCTCTCATAAAGTATAGATTTCAGAAATATTTAAAAGCATATCTAGATAGTTAATGTCTTCCAGTTTTCTTTGTAATTCTTGAATTGGTTATCAAATTCTTCTTTAGAAGTCAATGGTATTTTAAGCATCTCGAAATGTTTTTTTAATTCTTCTAAGACTTTTGTTTTATCTTCTTCTGTACTCATTTTTTCTAATTCTATGATATACCCATATCCTCTTGTATAGTCTATTGATACTACTATATCATCCCATTTGTAATTATGTCTTGTTCTGAACCATTTTATATTGACATTTATTCCTATGCTTGTAAACATTTTTTCTAGTTTTTCAAAATCTTCTTTTTCAAATTTTATCTCTATTTCTTCTCTCTGTTCATCATGCATTTTTCCTTTTTTCATCCATATTTTAGAAAAATAATTATTTTTCTGTATTCTTAGGTCTTCTTTTGTATCAAAGTAATATGTTTCTTGGTAATCTTCATTTATGAATTCTGCATTTTTCTTAAAGAATTCTATTAATTCATTATATTTTTCTTTTGAAATAAAACTTCTTATCTCTACTTCTATATTATTCATGTTATCTCAAATAATTTTGAGTAATACATTATTTATATTATTATTCGTTTTCTGAAGATAGTTTTAAATAAAGGATAGATTAGGGTTTATTATGCCTAAAAATAGATATGATAAGATAATTTTTCATGGCAGTAAGATACCTATTATAGTTTTTCACGGTACTACCGAGAGATTTGTTGATAGATACATACAGGGTGACGGTTCTTACAGACCTGCTTTTGGTTATGATATTGATGCAGTAGATAGTAATGTAAGATTTGCATATCCTAAGCTTTATGACAGAAGTATGGGTCCTAAGGCTGTTATAGTTATCAATACTGAAAAAGCTTTTTTAGGACTTAGAAAACATCTTGGTGGTTCTCATGTTAAATTTAACTTCTTACCCCATGATTCTTTTAGGGTTATAAGAGAAAGTGATTGTAATTTTGGTGAATATGGTGATCCATACTCTTCTAGAGACTATAATAAGAGGGTAAAGGAGTTAGAAGAGGAATTATTAAAGGATGATGAGATTATTATTCTAAGTAAGCAGGATATTGTTAATAATGCTGAAGATGCGATTCAAAAAATAAATAGGGTTATAGTAAGTTTATTGGAGAACTTAAAATGTAAAGGATATAAAATTGAAATTTCTGATAATGTTTATTTTAATGAAGAAGCCGATAATAGAACATATACTGATAATAAAGGCATAATAATATTATTGTTAAAAGTTACTAGGGGAATATTGTTTAAAGATACAGTTTTAGAAGTAAGTTTTAAGTTGCCTTTTACAGCTGTTCCTGTAAGGACATTTAAGAAAGATAAAAAATTTAGAGCAAATTTAGTTTATTCATTTATAGAGGTTATATTGAATACTGGTGAAAAGGATAAAGAAAAAAAATTGTATGAAATATTTTTAGATAAAAAAGGAATAACAACAAGAAATATTTTTGGTTGGATTGGCGGGCTTCAAAGTGGACTAAGGACAGAATTCAGTAAAGTAACAATAAAGATGTATAATCATATTAGGATTTAACCAACAATAAACCTTATAAATTCTTTAAAGACGTTATTTTTATGTTCAGAACTCATACTTGCGGGAAGTTAACAGTAAAAAAATTAGTTAATGGAATGATTAACCTCAGAAATAAAGGATTAAGTTATTCAAATATAGCAAAAGAGTTAAAAATAGGAACAAGTACTGTTTGGAATCATTTAAACAAATATGGAAGTAAAAATGTTTGAAACAAGCTATAGAACACATACATGTGGACAACTTATAAGTAAGGATATTAAAAAAGATGTAAAAATATGTGGATGGGTTGCGTCGCAACGTAATCACGGCGGAATTATCTTTATTGATCTAAGAGACAAATACGGTTTTACTCAAGTAGTCTTAGATCCAATTAAAATTCCAGAAGCAGATAAACTAAGAAGGGAATGGTGTATTCAAATAGAAGGAAAAGTAAGATTACGTCCAACAGGAATGGAGAATAAAACTCTAATTACAGGAGAAATAGAAGTTGATGCTGCAAAATTAGAGATAATAAGTGAATCTGAAGTTCCACCATTTGAAATTGATGATAAAACTGAAGCAAATGAAGAATTAAGATTAAAATATAGATATTTAGATTTAAGAAGACCAATAATGCAACAAAATTTGTTATTAAGACATAAAGTTGCTCAGGCAGCAAGAGAATATTTATCTTCTCAAGCCTTTACTGAGATAGAAACACCAATCTTAGTAAAACCAACTCCTGAAGGAGCACGTGATTATTTAGTCCCAAGCAGAATAAATCCTGGAAAATTTTACGCTTTACCTCAAAGTCCACAATTATATAAACAGATTCTTATGGTTGGAGGATGTGATAGATATTTTCAACTAGCTCGTTGTTTAAGAGATGAAGATCTAAGAGCAGACAGACAGCCAGAACATACGCAAATTGATATAGAAATGAGTTTTGCTAATGAAGAAGATATTTTTAAAGTAGTTGAAGGTTTAATGGAAGCTGTTTTCAAAACAAGGGATATAAAAATAAAAAAACCATTTGTTAGAATAACATATAATGAAGCAATGTCAAAATATGGTAGCGATAAACCTGATTTAAGATTTGGATTAGAACTTATTGATGTTTCAGATATTGTAAAAAACTCAAATTTTGATGTCTTTAAATCAATAATTAATGATAAAGGTGTTGTTAAATGCCTAAATGCAACAGAGTGTGGAAAGTTCTCAAGAACGGAGATAGATGAATTAATAGAATTAGCAAAAAGACATCACGCTAAAGGTATGGCATGGGCTAGGGTAGAAAAAGGTAAGTTAGAAAGTTCAATAACAAAATATATAGATGATAATATACAGAAGGAATTAATAAAAACAACAAAAGCAAAAGACGGCGATCTGTTGTTATTTATAGCTGATAAATTCAAAACTGTTTGCACTTCTTTAGGTCAAGTTAGATTAAATATTGCTAATAAATTAAATATAATTCCAAAAAATGAATATAAATTCTGTTGGATAACTGATTTCCCATTATTTTCTTGGAATGATGAAGACCAAAAATTTGAACCAGAACATCACCCATTTTGTATGCCAAAAAAAGAACATATTAAATTATTAGATACAGATCCAGGAAAAGTTTATGCAACCCTTTATGATCTAGTTTTAAATGGAGTTGAATTATGTTCTGGAAGTTTACGTATACATAAACCAGATATACAAAAAAAGATATTCTCAATAATTGGATTAAGCGAAAAAGAGGCAGAGAAAAAATTCGGATTTTTATTAGAGGCTTATAAATATGCTGGTCCACCTCATGGTGGAGTAGGAATTGGTGTAGATAGATTAGTAGGTTTATTAATAGGGTTGGTTGATATTCGTGAAGTTATTGCTTTCCCAAAAAACAAGTCTGCTGAATGTCCAATGGATGGCTCTCCTGGGGATATAGACGAAAAACAAATTAAAGAACTGCATATAAAATTAGATGTTGTTAAAAAGTAAATTCATATTGTTCTTTTTTAGTTTCTCTTTCTACTTTAAAATAAGGATATTTTCTTTCTAATGATTCTATATGTCTTGTATAAATTTCAGGTTCATAGGATATACTTCTTTCATGTTCATCTACTAAGAGATCTAATATTCTCAATACTTTATATTGTTCTTCTCTATCACCAAATATTAATTTTCTATTACTAAAGTATTTTAAGCACCTTTCTAATGTCCAGACAACATTTTTAGGTGAAACAAAATAGATTATTCCATCATCTTCTTCATCATAAGTTTTCCACTTTCCAAATCTAGGATTCATTAAATGACCATTAAAATCATCTGTATCATCATTCAAAATGCCTGGTAAATTAGTTTTAAATACAATTTGCATAGTATCAGATTTTTCTTCCTGTAAATATTCCTAGTACATAGCTTAATGCCTGGTTTGCTTTTAATGGTTTATTTAGTTCTGGTGTTAACCTAAAACTATAATCTAGATCATCTCTTACTTCCTGGCTTAATCCATATGTATCATTTCCAAATACTAGCATTATTTTTTCTTCATCATTTTTATCTAAGAATTCTACTAGTTCTTTTTCATTCTGTGTTGCATGTTTTGTGAATCCTACTTTTATATAATCTTTTGATAAGTAGGGTATGTATTTTATTATCATTTCTTCATATACTATCCCCTTTGTTATCTCTTTTGCCTTTCTTAATGCATTTTCTACCTCATTTTGTTTTTTTGTTATTATGTATAATGGCATCTTGAATATCCAGCATAGTCTTAGGAAGTCACTTATCTCTTCTGTTAATCTTGGCTCTTCTAATACTACATACAGGTTCTTGTATTCTATTTCTATTGGTTTTGTTTTTTCCATGTTTTGTTTTTCATTATAACATATTCTGTAGTATCTTTTAAGATTTTCTTTTTTAAATTCTACATATAATATTACTTCAGGGTTCTCATCTACAACTAATCCTTCATGTTTTAAGTATGGATTTATCTGTTTATAGACTGATTTTGCGGATATCGGCATTTTATCATAAAACTTTGTCTCTATTATATAACTTTTATAATTTTTTACTGTTCTTAATGCATCTGTTTTTAGTTTTTTAAAATCTAGTTCTTTCCACTCTGTGTTTATTATATAATATTTCTTTACCTCTTGTAATTGTTTTAGTTCTTCAGTTATATTATCATTAGTTTCTATCACTAATCTTCCTTGTTCTTCTGTAAAATTATTTACTTTATTTTTTAGTTTATTTTTTAATATATTTATATCAAATTCAAACTTATTTAATATTATTAAGTATTTCATTATTATATTGTTCAAATATTAATTTAAAAGCTTATTCATACCTTAATGCTTCTACTGCCTGCATCTTGCTTCCTCTGTATGCTGGTAATATTCCAGATATTAATCCTACTATGAAACTGAATAATAATGTCCCTAATATTAGATTTACACTAACACTTATCCTTACTAGTTCATATCCTAGTTCTGATAATAAGAATCCTATTCCATATGATACTATAACCCCTATTGTTATTCCTATTATCCCTCCAACTAATCCAATAAGTCCTGCTTCAAATAAGAATAATAATAGTATATCTTTTCTTCTTGCTCCTACTGCTTTCATTACTCCTATCTCTCTTGTTCTCTCTAATACAGATGTATACATGGAATTCATTATTCCTACTGCTCCTACTATTAATGATATTCCAGCTATTGCTGTTAAGAATACTGATATTGCTCCTAGTATGTCTTGTATGTAGCTTACTAGTTGTGCTGGCGTAAACACCTTATATGCATCTTTATTTTTTAATACTCTTAATAGTTCTTTGTCTATGTCTTTTGCTGCTTCATCTATGTTTATCCCATCTTTTATCTGCACTATGAATACATTTACTATATCTGAATTCCCGAACATCTCTCTTGAAGTCTCTAATGGCATGTAAACATTGCTGTCTACATCTGTTCCTGTTTTCTCGAATATTCCTATCACTCTGAATCTTCTTCCATTTATATCTAAACTATTCTTTACTCTTATTTTTTTATTATAAATTGTATTTGCTATATTGTGTCCTATTATTATTGAATCTTTATCACCTGGAGTGAAGAACCTTCCTGATTCTAGTTTTACATCTGTATCAACAAATCCTTTTTCTGATAGTTTTGTTTCATACCCAAATACACTTACTAATGCTCCCTCATTGTCAAAGCTCATTATTGCATCATTTATTATTACTGGATTTACATAATCTACCCCTCTTACTCTCTCTATATGTTGTTGTAAATTTTTATCTAATCCAAATGCTGCATTTGGTGGCCCATGTAAATCTCCAGCCACTATTCTTATTGATTTTATTCCTATCTTATTGAATTGATAGCTTATTGCATTCTGCATTCCCTGTCCTAATGATATTAGTATTATGATTAATGCTACTCCGATTATTATTCCTAATGTTGTCAAGAATGATCTCAATTTTTTATTCCTAAAATTACTTTCTATTAATCTGTAATAATCTTTTATTATCTTCATCCTCTTAATGCCTCCACTGGCTCTAGTTTTGATGCTCTTTTTGCTGGTAGATATCCTGAAAACATTGCAAATATTACTGAGAATAATACACATGATATCATTACTGGATAATCTATCTGTATTTTTAGGAATGAGAATCCTGATGTTGCCGCAACATTCCCTACTAGTATAGCTAGTGTAACACCAATTATTACTCCAAGCAATCCTCCTATTAACCCTATTATTCCTGCTTCTATCAAGAAAACTTTTAGTATATCATTTTTTTTTGCACCTACAGATTTCATTACTCCTATATCTCTTGTTCTCTCTAATACAGATGTATACATGGAATTCATTATTCCTACTGCACCCACTATTAATGATACTGCTGCTATGCTTACTAGTACTAGTTGTATTATCAATAAGACATTGTTTAGTTGTCCTAGTAATTGTTCTGGTGTTGTTACCTCAAAGCTTAACTGGTTTTTCTTTGATGCTGATAGTTTTTCTCCTTTTGATTTTAATAATGTATTTTCAACTTTTTTTGCTGCCTGTGAGATATCTACTCCGGGTTTTACTACTAGTTCTATCATTGATAGTTGTGTTGGCTTGTTGAATGCCTCTCTTGCTGTATCTATTGGTACATATATTCTATTATCATCTTCTGGATTTCCGAATTCTTTCAGTATCCCTATAACCCTGAATTTTTTTCCCTCTATTATTATATTATCATTTATTCTTACATCTTTCTTGAACACATCATCCTCTACTCTTCTCCCTATTATTGCTGCATAGTCATCATTATCACTGAATAATCTTCCTTTCTCTACATTGAAGTCCAGATCTTTCCATCTCTCTTCTAACTGGTCTGTTGGTGTTGCGAGTATTCCTATCTTTTTTACTTCATTATTGAATTCAACACTTGAGCTTTGCATTAGATATGGCGTGACCCATTTGAATTCACTTAGTCTTTCTAATGTCTCACCATCTTTTTTCTCCAATCCTTGTGTTGGGACGAATCCAGCATTGGTTTTGGGGAATACATATAATCTTGTTGCTCCTATTTTGCTGAATTGTTCTTCTATTGAGTTTTTTAGGCTTGATGATATTGTTATCAATGCTACTATTGACATTATTGCTATTATTATTCCTAATATTGTCAAGCTTGACCTTAGCTTTCTGTGTGATAAACTTTTTAAAGAAATTAAAAAATAATGTTTAATCATTGTTTCTTTGCAAATTCTTTGAATGTTTTCCAGTTCTTTTTGATATTTGTTGGTGTAAACTGTTTGAAGAATTTTATTATCATTCCAAAGATTGTTGAGAATGCATATTTTATTCCATCTCCAAGACTTCTTGTTTTTACCCATCCTATTATTATCACTACAACTAATAAGATTAATATGAAAGTGAATATCTGCCCGTTCTTTTCTGTTGTTGTTAATCCGTATTTGTTTATCAGGACTTTATCATATACCGGCAATGTTAATCCTCTTATCTCTGAATAATCATTATTGAATGTATCTTTGTATTCTATCTGCACTTTTAATTCTCCAGGACTTTTTACATAGACATTGAATTCTGCTGTCTCGAAATCATCTGGTTTTAAGTTTCCTACATATACTCTTGATTTTGATATTACATCATAATTATCAGTTGTTAATAATGTCAGGCTTGTAAATTTCATATCTGTTGGTCCTATGTTTGATAAGCTTAATACTACTTTACCGCTTTTTCCTTTCTGATATACAGTGCTGTCTTCTAGATCTAATTGGTATTTTGGTTTAGCTCCTACTACTATTCCTATAACCTCATTCTTTGTGAATTTGACTCCTGTTGAATCATAATAAATTAAGCTCAATGGAACTCTGTAGACATTTGAAGCTGCATCTGGAAATACTATAAGATCGAATGTTACTGATGCTGAAGCTCCGGGATTTATTGTTTTTATTGTCTGTTCTGTTCCTGTCTGTACTGGTGCAAATGGTAATGTTGTATTGCTTAGATCAAGTTTTAGTACTACATCCTCTAATGATGATAGTTCTGTGTTCCTGAAGTTTACTGTGACCTGTGCCCTATCTCCAGGACTTACTGTTTCTGGATTTACACTAAAGCCTAGTCCTGATATTGACCCTCTTTTTGTTATTACTGGTACTGAGAATGGCTCACTTGTAAATGATCCTAGTGCAGGTGAATAAAATTGTACTGATATTATATAATCTCCTGTCTGTGCATTCTCATTTGATGTGAATTTAAAACTGAATGGTAATGTCTCTCCAGGTTGTATTGACGGTATATCGACATCTGTCTGTATTGGTTCCAATGGGAATTTTGTTACTAGTTTTATATTAGAATTTGGTATTGTCTCTTTTCTTAGGTTTGTTATCTCAAATGATACCTCTGTTTCTGATCCTAAGCTTACTGGTGATGGATCAAATTTTATGAGATCTATTTTTAGATCCTCTCCTTTTGAGATTACTGTTACTCTTGCTTCTACTAGGCTTACTAATAATAATGTCATTAGTATTATACTTATTATAAAAATTTTTTTCATTTTTCCACTCTCCCATCTCTTATTTTTATCACTCTGTGAGCATGTGATGATACTATTTTCTCATGTGTTACTAATACTATTGTCTTTTTCTCTTTTTTATTTAATTCTCCTAGCATGTTCATTATTAATTCTCCGTTTTTTGTATCTAAGTTTCCTGTTGGTTCATCTGCTAGTATTACTTCTGGATCATTTATCAATGCTCTTGCTATTGCTACTCTCTGACGTTCTCCACCACTTAATTGATTTGGTTTGTGTCCCATTCTATGTCCTAATCCTACTTTTATTAATAATTCTTTTGCTTTATGTATGCTATCTTTGTTTAAATTTCCTTGAAAGATTAGTGGTAATGTTACATTGTCTAGTGTTGTTATGCTTGGCATTAAATTAAAAGTTTGGAATACAAATCCTATTTTCTTTCCTCTTATCTGTGCTAATTCATTTTCTGTTAATTTTGATATATCATATCCGTCTAATAATATTTTTCCTTTTGTTGGTAAATCTAAGCATCCTATCATATTGAATGTTGTTGATTTTCCTGATCCTGATGGTCCCTGTACTGCTACGAATTCTCCTTTGTTTATCTGTAATGTTAATCCCCTTAATGCTTCTACTTTTGATTCTCCCATTTCATAGACTTTCCAGACATCTTTTAGTTCTATAACAGAATTTTTCATTGAATGTATAGTATAATTATTGATTTATAAGTATATCGGTCATACGATAGGATGCTATAGTAACAGTAGTTCCAAAGTGGAAAACTACTACTTTATTTTAAGCCACAGATTTATAACAATAAGGAATGATATAAAGACTTATTAACTAATTTAATTTCTATAAAAATATGCAAGAACCTGACTATTTTGTTATTGATATTGAAACTTGTCCTATAGTTTTAGATAATTATGAATCACTTGATGAAGAATCACGTATTAAGTTAATCAATCCAATAGACTCTAAAATTATTGCATTAGGATTAAAGTATGGTGATAGTAATCAGATATTTATGGGAGAGAATGAAAAAGAGATACTGGAAGATTTCTGGGAAGCATGGAGAGAAATAAAAGGAGAAAATAATATGATAAAAGTTGTAGGATTTAACACAACAAGCTTTGATATACCCTTTATAGTAACAAGAAGTTTCATACACAAAGTACAAATATTTCCGTTCACAATAAAAAGCCTGGTAGATCTGAGAGAAAAGATAACAGCATACAGAAGTGGAAATACAAGAGGAAAACTAAAAGAATACGCTAAGATAATAGGATTGCCAATAAAAGATGTTGATGGAAGTGATATAGCAAGATTATGCATAGAAAAAAAGTATGATATCATAAAGGAATACTTAATCAATGATTTAATAATAACTGATGAATTATACAAGAGAGCAAAAGAAACAAACATAACCTTTATAGAAAGATGGTAGAAAATATGAAGATAATTAGCTAAAAAAGAACTAGAAAACAATAACGACACAGATTTTTAAAGAAATTCACTTTCCACTTTTGGTCTTTCGGATGTACTGTTCAAAAGAAAACTCTTATAAATAATTTTCAGTTCTTTTTTATTAGATGCGGAGATTCCGGAGCGGCCAAACGGAATAGACTCAAGAAGTAATTTAGTATAATTGAGATATCTATTGGCTTAGTGCCTTCGCAGGTTCGAATCCTGTTCTCCGCATTCATATTCTAACAGTATGCGTTGACGTGTGATAGAGGTTAAATATATTATTTCCAATTAAATTCATTATTCACAAAATCTAGTTCAACTGTTTTACAAAAATTAGTTGGTGAAACATTTACATATGTGGAAGAAGAATAATAATTGACACTACTATTATCATTTAATTTAACTCGTAAACTATAATTTTGTGGTACTACATTGCTTAGATATATATCAGTTTCACAACAACCTTTACTTACACCTCTTCTCTCTTCAGGATAGTAAATACTCATTCCTACTGGTATATCTGAGCTTATAGAAATATCATTAGATGGCCATAATAAAAATTTACCTATATTCACTTGCGTTGAATTAACTGTATATAAAATAGGTTCTGGAATAAGATCAAATTGGTTTACTGAAATATAAAGTTCATTTGGTATGTAATTTGTTAAAAATTCATTAGTAGTGTGTCTCCTTATTGCAATACCACCATCGCTTTGATAGCAATCTGCATTGTGAAATATTGACATGCCTGTTGATTCATTTATCTCTGTTACATTAATTGTGATTGAAAAAGAACCATTAGAGTTGCTATAAAATGCACCCTTATTTTCTGATGGGCTTTTGACTAGTATCATTTTAACATTAGATAGTGGATTGCCTGTAAACCTATCAAAAAATTGACCATTAATTGTTAATGTTGATGATTGATTTATACAGGCACCATCTTGACATAAATAATTATCTTGGCATGTAAAAATCTCTGATTTTGTCAATTCGCCACAATAGTATTCTATTAATGTATTGTTACTCAAACAATAATCAGTATAAGTGTTAGAATAATTAGTTTGGGAGTAAACATTCCAAGTATTTCCTTTTTGATAATATTTATTGCCATCATCAGTATCTATACAAGTAAACCCTGTCTGATTTCCTTCTGTTTGATTTTGGTTGCTATCCAATGGACAAGCACCCTGTCTATCCCCATGTTCTTGGTGTGCAGGCCATGCTGATATTCCAATAGTTATCTGTTGTGGATTATTTTCGTTTCCAGGAGGAATATGACAAATACTGATCTGTTGCTCTCTATTCTCTCCATTATTAGATCCTCCAGAGTTCCCTCCCCCTGAGGATCCACCTCCACCACCACCTGATGAAGGACTTGAAGAACTAGAACTTCCTCCCCCTGAGGATCCACCTCCACTACTAGATTGAGTATAAGTAGTTATATGTGGCGTGCTCTGTACTGTGTTATTGTTTAATAAATTAGTTGTTGATAAATCTAATTTCGGGATCTGTTTTTTTATATCTTGTAAATCATTAGAAGAGTAAGAATTTACTATTGTAGCATCAGTATTAAGTTTTTGGACTTTAGAACAGGCTGTAAGAAGAAGTATTATTATAAGATAATAATATATTTTCATACTTATTTAATAGATATATATTAGTTTATAAGTTCTTCTAAAAATGAGAGTATTATTCATGTTCTACGCATTCATAATTTATAGAGATTATTATACAACTTGTATGGTGTTTTGGTATTATCATTGTCTCAATGCCTATTGCTATTTTGTTATTTAATAGATACACTCCAAAATAAGTCTAAAGATAAATATTTATACCATTTATATTAATAAATTACTTATGAAAAGGGGTTTAGTAAGTATCATAATAATTACTTCTCTTATTTTAGCCTCAGTTTCTTTTATTAACCAAAATAATATTTTAGATGTTACTGGAATGTTTATTGATGATGGTTTATCTTTTAAGTCTGAAAGGATTTTTAATGGTTTATCTTATAAAAAGACACATGTTACTCAATTAACCTCCAATAAATTTAATGATAATATTTTTTATCAGGAGCCTAATCACTTCAGTCCAGATAGTTCTAAATATTTATTCATGTCTAAAAGGATTGATGGAAAGAACAGGATTTATGTTATGGATATGGTTGATGGTAATATCAATCTGATTTCTAAGAATGCTTTTTGGGGCTGGTCTCCTTCGTGGTCTGATGATAATAAAATTATCTACACTACTTTAGGAAAAATTCATTTTGTTGATGTTAATAAAAGTTTCAATGAAGATATTGTTAATATCCAGACAGGCAATGTTATATCTTTTATCCGTTCTGATCCTTCAGGTTCTAGGATTATTTTTGTTGAAGAAGAACATGTGAAAACTGATCATCATAAATCACTATCTATAATAAACTTTGATGGTGAGGATTACAGGAGATTATTTTTTACTAATGAGAAGAATATTTTCTATATTGACCATCCTGTATGGATTAATGATGATGAAGTTTTATTTTTAACAAGAGGTTTCAATAGAAATTTCAGTAATGATTTTAACAAGCCTTTTATTATAAATGTTAACAATAATAAAATTAGGAGAATTCCTGTTGAGTGTTCTCATTATGATGTTAATCCTAAGGGTGATAAGATTTTATGTGCTACTGAAGGCTATATTATTGATTTGTATGGTAATATATTAAAAAATTTCAAGCCATATCAGGGTCATGGTGCTTGGCATCCTGATGGTAATACTTTCTTGATTACAGTTCATCCTGGTTATATTTCTAAAGACTCTGTATATCAAAATAAGATTATTATAATGGATTTTAATTCAGATAAGAGAGATATTCTTGTTAATCATTTTAATAGTTATAATTCTTCAGCTCACTCTCAGCCTAATGCTCAGTTCTCTAGGGATGGCAAATATATTATTTATGAGTCAGATTATTTAGGTAAGAAGAATACTGATTTATTTTTAGTAGAAACTGGTTTATAATTACTTTTTTTTACTATAGTTAATTTATCTATATATTAATGAAAAGTTTTTAAAACATCAAATAATCTATTTTTTCATGATATTCCCTAAAGTTTTGGTTGGCGGTCCAGTTTCTAAGAATCATGAATATTCTACTGATAAGTTTATTAAATGCTTAAAAGAGTTGGATTATCCTAATTTTGATATTTTATTGATTGACAATTCAGATTCTGATGAATTTTTTAATAAATATAAAGATAAAGTTAATATGATTCGTGATGGTTCTCAATTTTCTAGTATTAAGAAGCGTATGGTCTATTGTCGTAATCTTATGAGAGAAAAAGTTTTGAAAGAAAATTATGATTATTTTTTTGATGTTGATCAGGATGTTCTTTTGCCAAAAGATGCTTTAAAAAAATTGGTCTCTGATAATAAGGAAGTTATTACTGGTATTTATTATAGTTATTTTTCACATAATGGTGTTGAGAAAAAACTTCCTGTTCTTTATGGTTATTTTTCTAAAGATCAACAGCAGGAGATTTTGAATAATGTTGATCTGATTAAGGCTAGGAATCATCAATTTTATAATACTCTTGTTAAGGAAAATTTTAATTTTTCTGGTATTCGCAGACAATTGACTGAAGAAGAAGTTGATAATGATGACTTAATTGAGATCAAGATGTGTGGTACTGGTTGTCTTCTTGTTCATCGTTCAGTTTTAGAAAAATTAGAATTTAGGGAAAATTTAGATGGTGGTTTTGATGATGTTATTTTCTGTAAGGATATTATTGAAAAACTTAATTTAAAAATTTATTCTAACAACTCTGTTAAGTGTGGTCATTTAGTCCGTGAAAGACCTTGGCATTGGGCTCGTGATGGTATTGAACATAAGATTGGTGAAAAGAGGAATTAGTTAGTCTTATAAAACTTTATTCTTGATTAATTTTATGATAAATAAGATTATTACTGATCCTGATGGAGATGTTCATTATTATAAGAAGGGAGACTTTCATTCACATCTTGGCACTATTAAAGAATCAGATATTAAGCCAGGCATTGTTAAGTCTCATCTTAATAAGGATTTTATAGTTTTTAATTCCTCTTTTATTGATGATATTCATGAGATTAAGAGAGGTCCTGCTATAGCACATTACAAGGATATCGGCTTGATAATTACTACTACAGGTTTAGGTGTTGGTTCTATGGTTGTTGATGCTGGTTCTGGTTGTGGTAATACTGCTTCTTATTTTTCTCGTATAGGGTGTAATGTTACTTCTTATGAACTTAAACCTGATTTTTTTAATCTTGCTAAATCTAATATTGAAAATTTGAATCTTAAAGTTAATATTAAGAATCAGGATATTTATTCTGGCATTGATGAAAAAGATTTGGATTTGATTCACTTAGATTTATTAGAACCCTGGAAAGTTATCCCTCATGCTAAAGATTCTTTAAAATCTGGAGGTTTTGTTGTATGTTATCTTCCTACTATTACTCAGGTTATGGAATTTGTTAAACATTTGGATAATAGTTTTTATTTATGGAAAGTCTCTGAAGTTCTTGAAAGAGAATGGACTGTTGATAATTTAAAAGTAAGACCTAAGAATCAAATGTTAGGACATACTGTTTTCTTGGTTTTTGTTAGGAAGATTTAAATAATAATATAAAAGAGATTATTTGTGGGTATTGAAGAGAATTGTGATGATGAAAATTTTGAATCAGATATATTATATAGACTATTTTTTAGATTATCAGTTTTTAAAGAAGAAATGAAACTTTCTAGATATGAAACTGTTTTCACTAAATATAATGCTCAAAGATTAAGAGAATTAGCTAATGAATGTTGTACATATAAAGAATAAAAAATTAATAAGAAATTCCAGCATTTACTGAACTATCAACTTCTATATCATTATTGATATTTACAGAATTATTGCTTTTAGCATTTGCTGAATTCTCATTTTTTCTTTCTTCACTTCTCCCTATTCCTAATTTTAATCCTCCTAAAGCATCAATATCTAATTTAGCATCTTTTGCTATTCCTAATCCTATTCCTACGTTTCCTTTCTCATCAGTTCCTACTTTGACATTTGTCTTTACTTTTCCAGCTTTTACTTCTACTTTATTATCACTTTTTATTTCAACTTCTGCATCCTCTCTTGTTTCTAGTTGTATTACAGGAGCTAGTATGTACTGTCCGTTTCCTGTTATATGTAATGATTCGTCTAATATGAAATCAAAGACTGCAGTAGATGTTGTATTTGATTTTACTGTTAATTCTCCATTTATCTTAAGTTCTCCTGATGGTAATTTAGCTTCATGTTCTCCTTTGTCATCTACTACAACAACGTTTGAAATATCTAATCTTAATTGGTTGTACTCTCCATCCTTAAGTTCTGCATCTGCTAATAGTGCTTGTGTTCCTTCTGCTTTTAATTTTAATAAATCATATTCCTGAGGTGTTGTTGTTACATCTACCCATCCCTCTGTCTCGCTATGTACTTTCACACTGTCTACTTTTATTTTCACACTTGTTACAGCTCCCATATCTGCTGCTGCATCTGTTATTGTGAAAACAACTCTTCCTTTATCTTGTGAAGTTTGGCTATTATCAACATTTGTTGTGCATCCAATTATTAGTATTATTAAAACTAGACTTAAAAATATATTTTTCATAATTAATCACTCTCCATAGGTAATATGGCTAAGTGTAGATTTAAGATTTAAATATTGACTATATATAATATAAAGTTTTTAAAATAAAAAATAAAAAATAAATTAAGAATTCTGTAAGTATAAGTTATTATATTATTACTCTGAAGAATCTTTTTTCTTCATGTAGCAATCTTTACAATATACTGGTCTTCCTTCTTTTGGCTTGAAAGGTACTTTTGTCTGAGTTCCGCATTCGCTACATGTAGCATCGTGCATCTCTCTAGGACCTCTATCAAAACTACGGCCACCGCCACCATTTGATCTTCCGCTTCCGCCTTCTCTAAATCCCATTCTACTCTTACCTCCTAGTAAGTTTATATCTAAATTATGATTATATTAAGACTTTATAAAGATTATGTAGCTCATTTTAGTAGTAATTCTGCTGTTTTTGAAAGATTTATTCTATTTCAACAATTTCTAGATCTTCAACATTTAATGAAGAATTGTATAACACATGAGGCACAAACTGAAATAATAATGGTTTCTTTCCATTGTGGAATGAGAATTTATAGTATTCTTTTGCTTTTATAGGTAATTCTCTATAAGTATCCAATTTTTCTATAGAATATTTTTCAAAATCTTTGTCTGTAAACTCTTTTGATTCATAGGAATATATTACAGCCTTATTTTTATCTAATTTTTTCGGATCAATTTTATACCATTTTGTTTTTCCTTGTATTTTAGATCCAGCCTCTCTTAATGCTGAATAAATATTTGAAGGGTTAACAATAGAAAAATGTAGAACTTCACCCCATAAACAATTTAATATTGGTATCTTATCTTTAAGTATATGTTCTCTTCCTTTATATTTTGATAATTCTTCATTATATAATTTAGGATAATGCTCTTTAAGTTGATTTAACGGATAAAGTATTTTTCCATGTAATTTTTCAGGCACTCTGTGATATAAATAGGTCATTTTTATTAAATACTCATACAAAAACCTTAATAAACATATCTTCTATAAATTATTTCATGGATGATAAGAAGTATGTTGTTGATACATCAGTTGTTGTTGAAAGAGCAGTTACTAAACTTTTTAAGAATAAAAAAATCTCTGGTAATATTATTGTTCCTCGTGCTGTTCTTGCTGAACTTGAACATCAGGCTAATACTGGTCAGGAAATTGGTTTTCTTGGTTTAGAAGAACTTCAGGCTTTACAGAAACTTCATTCAGAAGAAAAAATTAAATTATCTTTTGCAGGTGATCGTCCTAATCTTTACCAGAAAGCTTATGCTAAGGATGGTGGTGAAGTTGATGCTTTAATTCGTGATATTGCTTATAATGAATCTGCTGTTTTAGTTACTGCTGATAAAGTTCAGTCTGAATCTGCTAAAGCTTTAGGTATTGAAGTTCAGTATTATCATAGGCAGGAGATGAAAGATAAGTTAGGTATTGAAGAATTCTTTGATTCTGAGACTATGTCAATCCATATTAAGGAAGATTGTTTAGTTAAAGCTAAGAAGGGTAAGCCTGGTGAATGGAGACTTGATGACGTTTCTCCTAAAGTATTATCTCAATTAGATGTGCAGTTTTTAACTAAAGAGATAGTTGAAAGATCTAGGATTGAACCTAATGCTTTTATTGAAATTTCTAGAGAGGGTTCTACTATTGTTCAATATAAGGATTATAGGATTGTTATTGCTAAACCCCCTGTCTCTGATGGTTGGGAGATTACTGCTGTAAAACCTATTAAAGTCTTGAAGATTGAAGATTATAATCTGCCTGAAAAGATTGCTGAGAGAGTTAAATCTAAAGCTCGTGGTGTTATTATTGCTGGAACTACAGGATCTGGTAAAAGTACATTCGCACAATCTCTAGCTGAATATTATGCTTCCCATAATTTTATCACTAAGACAGTTGAATCTCCTCGTAGTCTTATTTTATCTAAAGAGATTACTCAATACAGTAAAAATTTAGCTTCTTCTGATGAGATTCATGATATTCTTTTCTTATCAAGACCTGACTATATTATTTTTGATGAGATGCGTAATACTCCTGATTTTGAATTATATACTGATTTAAGACTAGGTGGTTCTAATGTTTTAGGTGTCTTGCATGCTGCTACTCCTATTGATGCTGTCCAAAGATTTATTAGTCGTATGGATGTTGGTATGATTCCTTCTGTTCTTGACACTTTATTATTTATTGATAAAGGTAATATTGGTAAAATTATGACTGTTCAGATGATTGTTAAAGTTCCTTCTGGTATGGTTGAAGCTGATCTTGCTCGTCCTGTTGTTGAAGTTCGTGATTTCTTGGCTAATAAATTAGAATTTGAAATTTATAGTTATGGTGAGGAAACAGTTGTTATTCCTGTTTCAGAATCTTCTGAACTTAAGAGTAATCCTGCTAATGCTCTTGCTGCTAAGCAGATTGAACGTGAATTCAGAGATTATACTGATAGAATTAAAGTTAAAGTAATTTCTAATAATAAAGTTGAAGTTTATGTTCCTGAAAATACTATTGCTAGGATTATTGGTTCTCAGGGTTCTAATATTGAAAAATTAGAAAAAAAGATCGGTATGAGTATTGATGTCCGCGAATATGATGATCATAATTCATCTGATGATGAAGCTAATTCTAATAAAAAATCTGTTCATTATAATGTTGAGGAGTCCAAGAAAGCTTTGATTTTTAATGTTCCTTCTGATTATTCTAGTAGACAAGCTGATATTTTTGTTGATGATAAATTTTTACTTACTTATACTATTGGTAAGAATGGCGATATTAAGATTAATAAAAAATCTGAATTAGGAAGAGAATTGATGAAGAATTTGGATAAAGGCAAAAAAATTGAAGTCAGAATTTAATTATATTTATTTTCTAACAATAGTTAACAACTTCAGATAAATTTAAAAAGATGTTTTCTAAAACCTTAGTGATTTATATGGATGATTCTGATGATAAAAAAACTTTAGGTGAAAGATTAGCAGGTTTTGAACCTTACAAAAGTTTTGATCAGATTAGGAGAGATGCTCTTAAAAATAGTAAAGAAGAGAAAAGTGGTTTTGGTTATAGTGGAAAAGATAGAAAGGGTTTTAGTTTTGCTGTTACAAGTTCTACTGTTGAAGGTTCAGCAGAATCTAAAAGACACACTTTAGAAGTTTTAGCAAGACTAGAATCTCAAGAAGTTGATAGTGTAGAAGATGAAGAATTAAGAGTTGCATCTTCTAAATATATGAAGAGTTTTATAGAAACACAGCAAGTATATGATGAATCAAGAGATGCAGACACATCAGGCTATAGCAAAGAAAAGAAAAAACATAAAATAAGACCTATATCTGATAGAGATTTAGAAAGAGCTGCTAGAACTCAAAGGATAAGAGAGGCAGAAGAAAAAGAATTAAGAGGAGTAAGAGTTTTGGAAGATCTTCCAATACAGGTCATTCATAGTTATATTAAAACATTCAGGAGAGAGTATTCAGAAGCTGAAAAAAATGAATTGACTTACAGTAAAGGAAGAGAGATAGTAAAAGATTTAATAAAGAGAGGTTTAGATCCTGATTATAAGGCATATTCAACTTTAGAAGTTAAAGCAAAGTCAGTAGAAAATGCTAAAGAAATTATAAAAATAGTAAAACCTTCAGCATACGATAAAGGATATAGGAGAGTTGCACCTGGAAAGATAAGATATGTTAGAAGTTCTGACTGATTATTTTTTCTCTTCATCCTTCAGTTTTTTATTATTCATGAATGTCTGTGCTATGTCTATGAAGTATTTTCCCTCTTCTAACCTATACACCATTGGCTCTCCTTTGAATAACCTTACTAGATCTAATTCAAACTTTCCAGCCCCTAATATGTTCACTGATGCTAAGTCTAATATTACAGGCTTCTCATCATCAATTCCTAATATGTCCATGACATCTTTTTCTATTCTGTCTTTATCCTCTCTTGTGAGATTATGAGTTATCTCCTGTGCTTTCTCTAATGCCTCTTTCTTTACAAAGAAGAAGAATCTTCCCTTACAATCAGTACATCCTTTTAGTATCTCATTACTTCCATCAGGATATAATTTGTTACATCTTACGCATTGGTGCAATTTTAACCCTCGATTATTTTAGTGTTTATAGCTTATTTAAAGGTTATTATAGTAAAATACGTATTTTAGAGTAAGAGATTATATAAAAAAAGTTTTATCTCTTCTTTTTCTTTTCCATTGTCAATAGTTCTATCTTGTTAGGATCTTTCTTTATCTCTCTTACTATTGATGCTGGTCCTACTATTGTCAATCCTGATCTTCTTTTCAATAATAGATTAGCTATTCCTTTTCTTATATGATCCCATAATTCCTGTTTCTTTAGATCATAATCTATGCTTGCTATCTCTATCCCACTGAAATTCTTATTGATTTCACTCATTGTTCTTTTTATTAATTCAGACTCTTCAATCGGATCTAGTCTTCCCTCTATTAATAATATTTTATCATCCTTCACTGCCTTCATTATTTTCTTTAACTTATCTTCTAATACTAGATGAGAAAATTCATGATGCGGTATATATTGCAATGTTAGCATATTTTTTCCTCCTTTTTTACTGTTTCACTAGTTTAAATAGTTCATCATAAAATGCTTCTAGGTTTGTTCCCTTGTCTGCTGATATTCCTATTGTAGGATATTGCGGGAACGCTGCCTCTATTCTTTTCACATCTGATTTTTTGAGATCTATTTTATTAGCGACTATTAATACAGGTATGTTTCTGGCAGCAAGATTTCCTATGATTGTTATATTTACCTGGCTGTATGGATTTATTGTCGCATCTAATACAACTAATACGCAATCCATATTATCTAGCCATTTTATTGCATCTATTACCCCTTTTGTAGCCTCTTTTGCTCTCTCTTTTGCCTCTTTGGCATTCATCTTGAATTTTATGAAATCCTCATAATCTATTTTTGTTGCTATTCCTGGTGTATCTACTAGATTGAATGTTAATTCTTTTCCTTTTGATTTTACTGTTATCTTCTCTTTTACTATTACTTCTCTTGTCTCGTGTGGTATATGGCTTACCTTGCTTATCTCTTCACCTAACCAGTCTTTAGAAATTCTATTAGCTAATGATGATTTTCCTGCATTCGGGGGACCATATATTCCTAATCTTAAATTCTTTTTTTTGCCGAATAAACCTGTAAAGAATCTTCCAAATAAGCTTCCTAAACCCATATTCTTAAAGAATTAAGTCTGTTTTTAAAGTTTATGGTGTTATAAAAGATTAATTTTTACCATAAATATTGTCAAACCATCCTGTATCAGTTACATGTTGATGTTTTTTTGATTCTTTAAGTATAGATCTTGCATTCTCACTATTTAATAATAATGAATTCCCAAACGTTGTTAATTTAAATACTGTATCTGAGGACAGCTTTCCTATCCTATCTCCCAAGTTTGAATCCCCGTCTTTTAGATTCTCAAAGTGTAATATAGCTGTCCTTAGATAATCCATTCCTGTTCTATACCTATTGAATTTATTTGCAGGAAGTTCTCCTATATCATTCTCATTTCCATTAATGCAGGCATAAGATATCCCTATAAGACTATCTATATATCTTTCTTCAAATTCTTTGATAAATGGTTGCATATTATTTCTTGCTAGAGCCATCATTGATCTATATAAGAATGAAAGACTTTTACGATAATATGCTCCGGCAATCCTATAATCTGTTTGTGTTTTTGCAATCTCTGTGCAGCATGCTGCGAAATCTTTTGCATCCTGTATTGGCATATAATCTGAGTTTGCAAATGTGACATAAGAATCATGAGCCTCCTTATATTCCCCTCTTAAATATAAAACTCTCGCTCTATCAAGATATTCTGAGGATATTGGTTCACCAGCTAACCTATCTTCGATATTTCCCTCTTTTAAATTCACACATATTAAGCTTAAGTTAGATACATACATACTATAAAAGTTGAAATAAAGTTTATAATAATTTCTATTTTATATGGAACTCTACTATATCATTCTCTGCTAATTTATGGTTTAGACTGACATTAGCTCCTGCATGTTTTGCACTTTTCCCCCACACTCTTGCAAACCTGAAATTCTTTATGAAATCCTTATGTACAACAGATGCTAAAGTCTCTACATCACTCCCTTTCTTCAATGCTACTGGCGGGTAATCCTTATCTTTTCCTGGCTGTTTTGTATAAACATATAATAGATCTAGCATTCTCCATACTCCATCCTTAAAATCATCTACCCATATTACTGGATATTTGCATTTGAATGGTTTTAACATTTTATTTAATACAACTAGACATTTTATTGATTCCTTGCTTGTATCATTTATCTTTCTTAATCTTACTCCGACTCCTAAAAATTCTGTTTCTATTGACTTTAATTGTTCTTCACAGTCTATCAATCCGTCTATTATTATTACTACCAGATCAGAGTTTCTTGCTATGCTTAGATAAGTTGGTCCCATTGAACTATATGAATATCCTGTAAATATTGCTGGCAGTTCTACTAATTGTATCTTTACTCCATGATAATCCATTATTGCTACTTCTGCTGTTTTTGTCGTGAATTCATATTCTGCTATCTGTGGTTTTGCATTTGT
>JWKX01000002.1 GCA_000806155.1 archaeon GW2011_AR18 | reverse complement strand
ATTAGAACTTATATTGTTTACATAGCTCTCATTATATTTTGTATAGATATTATTTTCTCTGAATTGTTGCTTATAAGAATTTTCGTCATATACAAAAACTTTGAAACTTAATAACAGGATGAATATTGGTATTAATAAGATTGTAAAATATATTTTTTTCATCAGTCTGTTGGTGTTCTTGGAGCTAGTATGAATTGTAAGCTTAGTTTATCTACGACTCTGTATTCAGTTCTTAGTGGATAATCCTGCCCGAATTCCAATGTGACAACATTTGTTAATTTGCTTCCTTTTATTATCTTCTTCAGGTATTCTATTGAGTATCTTGAGCTTACCCCTTTGTCTCCTACCTGTATTGTTGTCTCATCATCGCTTGTTATCTCTACTTTTCCTTTGCTTATTGTTCCCTCTGATTCTATCACAAAATTATTTGTGCTTGCTGATAAGCTTAGACTGTCTCCTATTATATCCATGTCTTCTATTGCATCATTGAACATTAATGTGTTTGTCTCAATTTTCGCATTGAATTTTAGAGTTGGTATTTTCTGTTCCCTCTCATCTATATCTAATAAGCTTAATTCAAAATTTTTTGTTGTTGTTCCTTTTAGTATTACATGCATCCTGTTTCTCTCTTCATCTAATTCTAATGTTAATATCTCTGTTGGCTTTACTCTCTTTAATATCTGTGTTAGATTTACTAGATTTATTCCTATTGTTTTTTCAGCCTTTACATCATACTCAGCAAATGCACTGCTTAATAAGTTGAATATTACCATTGATACATTTGCAGGATCCATTGCTACTAATTCTATCCTATCTTTTAATATCTTTAGATTAGCCTCATTTACTAATTCAGAAATTATTAATATACTGTCTTTCAGGAATCTTGGTTCATTTAATGTTAATCTCATGTTGTAATTTGTCTATGTAGAGTATTTAAGCATTTATCTATTATGATTTATATAAAAGAAAAGTTAAATTACCCTTATTACAAGTTCTCTCACACCATTGATTACTTGTATTTTCATCTGTTGTCCTGGATTTAATGTAATATCTTTAGATACTGTCCTGTAATTATCACTTCTTGCATCTCTTGCCCTATCTGAGTAATCTGCTTTCTTATACTGTACTACTAACTGATATCTTCTCTCTGTATTACTATTTATATTATAGTCAAAATTCCAGTTTGCTCTTCCTGAACTCAATGAATATACAGGATTTGAGAGGATATTACCTGTATTGATATCGTATGCGTAAAGATATACAGTAGTATTCCTTGGTATGAAATTATTTATTACATCTACATGTATATTTGTTATCTGGACTAAGTTTGTATTAATATCTATTGGTGTCTGTTCATTGATGCTTATCTGTTTTGTATAAGGCAGATAATTATTTTTTACTATTTCAATCCCATAATTATTGATGGAATTTGGTGCTATTAGCGATATATCCTTGATTTCTAATGGTGTTTTTCCAAGGAAGTGTCTCTCACGTGAATTAGCAACTGTAGAATATACATCAGCTCCAGAAGGTTCACTGTTTATTTTCAGATCAGGATATTCTCTTAAGTCTGCATTGAAATTTGTTGATAATCCTCTTACTTTTAATTTATAGTAATAAATTGAAGGATTTATATTTCCAAGTGTTAATCTTAGATTATAATCCCCTGTCTTCAAACGTGTTGTCAATGGTGTTTTTCCTAATGATTCAAATACTCCAGGCTTTTTTTCTATAGCAACATTTACTCCCTGTATTGATGAAATTATTTTTACTGTTGCAAGTTGTGATAATTCTGCATTTATATTTTGTGCTCCATTAATTATTATTGTATTTTTATAATCTGAATATCCATCTTTTTTTATTAGAACTTCATATGTCCCACGATCTAGATAACTATTGAAAGGTGTGTTGCCTCTAAAATTTCCATTAATATAGAGTTTTGATGATGTTGGATTTGAACTGAATTTTACTAGATTTAATGGAGTTAATTCTTCATTTACATTCAAGATTTCTCCAGGTTTTATTTCTATATTGATTATTGATTCTTTATATCCTGTCTTAGTAATCTTAAGCTGATGATTCCCTGTAGGAAGGTTTAATATTGCTGGTGTGTTTTTTCTCATATTATTTATGATCACAGAAGCACCTATAGGATTTGTTTCTACTTTTAATGTTCCTGTATCTGTTGTTTCTGTACTTTTTTGTAGAGATGATCTATCTAAAGTTTTTATAGCACTTCCTGTTTGGAGTTGATCATTTGCTAATATTAAGAATGATGCTGATAATAATACTATTAATATTAAAAAATATTTCAAGAAGTCTGTTTTGTTTTTTGTTTTATGCATTTTATGATTAATTTACTCTGTTATTGCAGGTCCGCCAGCCCATTCTGGTAAGAAAGTTACTATCAATGGCCAATATAATGGGGCAACTACCACTAATACTGAGACTATTGTTGTATGTGTCCAATGCTCTGTCATTCCGCCTGTCATGCTTCCTCTGAGTCCGCCTTTTATTACAGCAGATACTGCATGCATTTTTATATTTAGTATTAATCCTATTATTATTCTTACAGCCCATGGATTGCTTATTATTGGCCACCCTTTTTCTCCTAATCCTGTTACTTGCAGGAAATAGTCTGTATTGAATACAAAGAATAATGCTACTATCATGAATACTACAGAATGTATTCCATGCCCTAGCCAATGGCTTCCTCTGAAATTTTCATCTCTGTGTATTAATATTAATTCATATAATCCTAAAATTAATCCTAGAGAAACTGCTGGAATAAAAATTAATCCTTGTTGTAACACCTCTTCTGCAACCATATATTGTTTCACCTCTAAACTTATATATAAAGATTTTTAATTAAAAAAAAGAGATTAATTTTTCTTCTTATAGAACCTTAATCCAACATAAGTTCCTATTCCAAGTAAAGCCAATGAACCTGCAGCTATTGGGATATATTTTCTGTTGCTTCCTGTATCAGTTACAGCCTGTCCTGTTATAGGATTTTCTGCATTAGGTTGTTCTGTTTTTATATCCTGTACTGGTTGTTCTGCTATAGGCTGTACAGGTGTGCTAGGTACTGTAGCTCTAAATGTTGAGTTTTGTGTGTTTGTTATATTGACTATCTGAGTAGGTGAACTTCTTCTTCCTCCACCACCTCCGCCTCCGGGACTAGGATCACTTGGTGCTGGTGTTGGTGTTCCCTCTATTCCTGAATTTTTCAGTCCTGAGACTTGCAATAAACTATTTTCTATTTGTGTACATGTGATAGAATTTATAGTAATTCCTGCAGCATTATTTAAACAAGCTGTAAAGTCATACTCATTTTCTTGGTTACAGTCTGCACTTATATCATCTTGACTTGTTACTTTTGCATCTTTCACACATAATTTTGCAAAGTTATTATTTTTGAAATACAGTGTTTTAGTTTCATCTGCTTGCAATTGTCCATCAAAGTCTACCCCAATATAATTTGTGCTTAAGTTTATTGTTAGTCTGCTTAGATCAATTTTGTTTGTGTTGAAATCATGTGTTAATCCTAACAATTCTAAATCTCCGTCACTTACATTTAAGTATGTTGAGAATGCAGGAAGGTATTTTGGATTTTTTGCTAAGTCAACATTATTAAGTAATAGTCTCAAGTTTGTTATTCCTGTTGTCTTTATCTGTGCTCTATCCCAATATGCTAAATTAGGATTATTATCACAATCATCTCCAAATATATCATTATCAGCATTTAATTGCAATGCATTTACTAATCCCAAACAATTATCTACATTATCATCTACAAGATCGCCATCATTATCTAGTAAAGCATCTTTTGTTATTGTTACTGAATAAGCCACAGTCTCACAAGAACCTTCTGGTGTGCAGAAATCTGGCTGTACAACACCAAACCATATTGTATTCTCCCCTTCATGTAGTCTGAAATATACTGTATTAGTATCTATTGGTTTAATATCTTTTTCATCATTGGTAAAGGAATAAAAATAAATTTCTGTCTCTTTTGATGTTTCTAAATCAAATCTTGCAACATCTTCATATCCTCTTGCACGTAAACTGTACAACTTCGTTTCTGGATTGAATACTGGGTCTATGTTACCCTCTAAATCATCACTGATTGATGTTAATGTTACAAGTTCTATAGGAACCACTCCATTTTCTTTTTGTACTATGAAATCATAACTTATAGAATCCTCAATAAAGTCATCTGTTATTATTCTTGCACGTATCCTATTATTTCCATTATATAATTTTATGGTTGCTGTTCCATCTGGATTAAAATTTATATTATCTTCATTTTCACCTAATTTTACATCATAAAATAAATCGTACTCAATGATTCCGTCAACTTCTTCTATTTCTGTTACTTTTATTTGTTCCTCATTTATTTGTTCATTGAATATTGGAATAAATAGGGAGTACTTTGCTAGTTGTAGATCTAGTGTTATTGTATCCTCTCCATCTTCAGCTGCTATTGTAAATTCATCTTTGAATATATTATATTCTGGATTAAAACTTCCCTCTAGATTTTCTGTTACTGATTTTATTGATACTAGTGTTCCGACAAATGCCAGAGCATAAACATTATTCTCATTTGATTCTGCCACTGCATCTTCTGTATCTAATTCTACAGTTAATATTGAATTTGTTGTTGGAGCCTCAATATTTTCAAATGTGTACTCTACTGAATTTCCGGAAATTAATGTATCTTGTATATCTAAATTTGTAGTGACTGCTGGTGGCATCTCTATCTCTGCAATATCTGTTATTGTACCATCTGCTATTGCAGACCATGACACTTTTAGTTTAGGCTTCGCTTCAAGCTCACCTGCAGAATTCTCTAGTGCTGATGCTAGATTTTCTGTTGTCTGATAGTTTATGTAATCATCTTGTCCGTTATTTACTACTCTAATGAATAATTGTTTTGTTTCAGTATTATATTCCTCTTCATCAATCTCTAGATCTGCTAGAAAATCATCTATATCACATATGTCTCCCTCTCCATCATTATCATAATCACTTTGTTCTGTATTGCTGTTTATTGGGCAATTATCTTGAGAATCTTCTATAGTATCATCATCTGTATCAATTATAGGTATAACAATTGCATCTCCACCTACAGCACCACCGCCTGCTCCAGAACTTTCAGGCAAATGTGTTGGATCATGATCTGCATATACAGGTAAAACTAATAGTAATAAGGCTAAAACTGCGTACAGATTTATATGTGATTTTTTCATTATATTAAGATAATAAATATATTTATAAACTTAACTTTTGTATTTATCATCGGTAATTAATACTCTCTCCATACTTTGGAGCATTTGGTGCATTTGAAGAATCTTGTCTCAGGCTCGTCCCCACCTCTTGTCTGTTTAGTCCAAAAATAAGCCTCTGTATTGCCACATGTACAGTCAGTAGGCATCCTTGGAAGGTTTTCCTCATTCTTATCAACAACTACTATATCATCACTCTTCTTTTTCTTCTCTGTAATCTTGCTCTCGACACTAGTATAACCGCAGCTGCATTTCATCTTACCATCTTTCGGCATAAGTAAATTATCGCATTTTGGGCAGAAGATTTTAATCACCTCTTTTAAACTTTTGAAGTCTTATAGATACAACTGACGGATCAATATCTAAATTTTGAGCAATTTCTTTTTGAGTCAAACCCTTATTTTTTAAAGATATGGCAAGATTATAAGCTTCAGATCTTTGTTTATTGTCTTTAATTTTAAACATGATAGGTAATTATCTTTACAATTTATAATCCTTTTGTTTAAAAGATTTTATTTATCAATTCCACAAATGCAAGTTTAGCCCACCCAAGATAAGGCACTCTTACTGCTGCTTTGCCTATTACTTTATCAGGAGTTATATGCATCTCATCAAATCTTGAGAATTTATTTGTTATCCCATTATCTCCCTTTGTCTGGTAAGTCCCATTCTCAATTTTTACAACCCTGTGTATTATAGGTTCATCAACACTTCCCCAGAATACTATGACATCTCCTTTTTTTATCTCTTTAAGTCGTGTTAATATCATTAAGTCTCCTTTATTGAATCCTGTCTTGAATTTATAATCACTAAAAGATGTTTTGTTGATATCAAACTTTAGGTATATATCTTTATTTAATGACCACCAATAATCAAATCCTTGTACTTCATGTTCCATGCTTCCTGAGATTACTGCAACTACAGGATGTGTTGTACCTAGCATAAATCCTAATCCCGGATATATCAAGAATTTTACAAGTATGAATGCTATTATTATATTTACAAACCAGCTTGCCCAGCTGTCATCATTCCATATGAATCGCCAAGTTTTTTTCAAAGTTTCTTTCATATTCATTGAAAATTAAATTCAATTAAGTAGGATATAAATGTTTGTTTCAATAAAAAATATCATTTTAATATATTCTGTATCAATTATGGTTTTATTAAAAAAATAATGTTGAAAGATTGTTTACTGAAAATACTATTCAGAATTTTTTTAGCATTAGATAAAGTCCGGATATTCCTCCAAGGACTAAGAGTATGCTTATTGCAAGATAGATATTCCTGTTTTGTTCAGGTTCATTATTTAGTTGTGGTAATATCTCTTTCACGCCTGAATTTTCCTGTATCTGTTGCTGGTTATTTTCTGATTGTAATGTATTTATGTTTGAATCACCGAAGGATTCCTCAGGTGTTGGATTTGTTTGTGAATTAGTGTTTATGCTTGATCCACTTCCAGATCCTCCACTGCTTCCGCCACTACCTCCAGATCCTCCTGAACTTTCTCCTGATGGAGCTACAGATGGAGTTTCAGATATAGTTGTAGAATCATTGCTAGGTATATAATCAGTTCTGTTTAAGGGACTATTGCCTGTATTATTTATAGGATGTCCATCAGATACTTTAAATTGACATATACTATTTACACAAGATTGTCCTGGAACAGTGCATTCAATATCTTTTGTACATTTACCTGTCTGTTCTTTGAAAAGGATTTTTATCTCTTCCTCGCTTAATGCTTTTTTATAAAGTTTTACCTCTCTTATTATTCCAGAAAAATATTCTGTTGGAGCTACTGTACCATAATTATTAGGCAATGTTCCAATAAATAAATTATATCCGCTGCTACTTTTATCTATTGGATAAGTATCTGATGTAGAAATTAATTTCCCATTTACATATAATCTTGCTTTTTCTTTTAGTTTTGTATTATCTACTACAACTATTGCATTAGTCCATTTTTTATTATAATCTCCTGGAGCAGAAACTATATTATTAGGCATTCCTTTTGTATTTATTGTAAATACAAGTTGATTTTGTGAAGGCAGTGATAATATATATCTTCCCCTGTCAGTCCCTCTTGCTGATCCTCCTATATATTCAGCGACTATAGGATACCATGGATAATGCTTATCATATCTCATGTCTGTATCAAGATAAAATGTAGCCTCTATTGTATAAGAATTTAAGTCCCCAACTTTTTGTTCTTCTGGTAGTTTAACAGGTGCTGCATTCACATCAAATTTTAAATTTTTATATGGATCATTTTTTGTTGTAATAAGATTATTATTTATTTTCAGGCCTAAATCTAAATTTTTTATATTTGAAGATAATGGATTAGATGAAGCCTGTTTAAGATCATTCAATACACTTTTTCCAGTTATTTTTGAGCTTATCAGATCAGCAATCCCTATTAATAAGAGTATCATAACTGAGAATATAATTATCTTAAGGATAATGTTTTTATTTTTTTTATTTTTTGTTGTTTCCATTTTTAAGGTGATATTATCTCGCCTCTTGCA
The DNA here is from genome assembly GCA_000806155.1 of archaeon GW2011_AR18. Classification (GTDB taxonomy): domain Archaea; phylum Nanobdellota; class Nanobdellia; order SCGC-AAA011-G17; family GW2011-AR18; genus GW2011-AR18. The sequence goes on along the minus strand of JWKX01000002.1, from coordinate 35,575 downwards.
TTTAGTGGAACCTCTGGAACCAGTATTTCTTCATATATTGTTCCAGTGCAGTCATAATTCCTTGTAGATAGATTTTTTCCAGGACCTAAAGTTTCTAATACTGGTCTGATTACTTCAGGTTTAAACAAAATTGTTCCTTCTGTTGGGTTAAGTCTTATTTTTGAATTTGTAGGCTGACCTGTTCTAGCATCAATATAGCTAATATGCGGATTGTCAATTTCAAGAATACAATCATTATCAATTGCAGGTCTAGGACGGGTATTTGTTCCAAAGTTTACTATTACAAATGCGTGTTCATACTCACGTGTAGCATACATGCAGTTATTTCCATAATTATTATGTTTATATCTTTCTATTGGTTTCCCAGTAGCTGTTTCTTGAATATATGACCATGCAGGATAAATATATCTTCTTGAAGATTCAGTTGCATCAGGTATTGGTTGCAGAAGAGATCCCTCATTTGCTGCAAGTAAAAATGCTGAATAAGTAGTTAATAAAATATCAGGTTTGCCACTTTTTTGGGCAACTTGCATACCAACCACAATCTTTTTCTTTTTTACATTTGCTGTATAATCTAGAATATCAATTTTATTTTTTTCATGTAAGTTGTCTGAAGCAAAGTCACGAGATGGATTGCCTATAAAAGTTTCAATCATAAGTCCATCAGCATAATTAAGGTACTTATCTAGTATTGGAGCATTTGTTTCTATAGGATAATCATCACCATATTGAAGATTAATAATAATCTGCCTATCCCCTAATAATGTCTTTGCATCATGAAGTAATTCAACATAACCATCAGGTCCCGATCCATTAAGATAACACATCCAATATTCACCAGGAAGAAGTTTATTAGGTTGAGGGCTTTGTTCTCCAAGTAGTTTGTTTATTGCAAGAGGACGGACTTTTTTGCATCTTTCGACATTAGTAAATAATTGTGTGGGATTAGTTGGTGTTTTCAAGAATATACGGTGATAAAAACGTGCATTAATATTATCAAAAAACAAGCCCATATAATATTTTTTATCCATATCAGGAACATTTGGACTTTTATAATTAAAAGAATCATCAATTATCTTTTTTGCTTCTGCAGGGATTTGGTCTTTAAATGTTTGTGAAAAACCATAGTATTTTGTTATTAGGCTTAAGAAATATTTACGTGCTTTAGGATTATCCAGATCTACTTCACGCCTTCCAAATGTACAATAATCATTGGAATTTAGAACTTGAACACTTTGTTGGACTTGTTCAGCAGACATACCTTTGAATATAGTATCGGCAAATAACTTATTTCCATTTTCAAAGGAAAAAGTTTTCATGGCAGAGCCAAAAGTTAGATATGGGAATACTTTGTTTTGGGCTATAGAATATTTACTACTTTTTTTAACGCCTGTATGGGTTTGATCTTCGCAGACTTTATCTATAAAATTCTCTATCTTGACATTCGGTTTAGGCGTTAAGGCAATAGGAGCTCTTAAGTAATCTACAGTTGATTCTTGGGAAAAAAAGTCCCAGCCTAACATCTGAGTAGCAACTCCAGGCACAGCAGCACCAATCATTGGGATGGTAGGCATAATTAATTCAGATGGATAAAATTGTGTATTATCATAGTATCTAAGAGAGGTATGTATAGATGGACGCGTATAAAACCCAGAATAATATTTAGGGTTCATTCTATAAATTAGATCTGACCTTTGGAATCTAAATGGAATATTCCTTTCTAAAATGTATTTAGGTTGAGAGCTGAAATGGGTTTTGGATGCTAGGTCAGGACGCGCACAACTTGATTCAAAATAAGTGTAAAGTCCATGTCCATATAGATCAACTGTAAACTCTTCTCTTTGCAGGAATATTGTACCTTGTCCTAATTGATGGTCAGTTTTATAGCATCCATTTTGTACTATAGCTACAGGAGCACTCCTTTCCTCAATCCACCATTCATATTTATGATCGTCAGATAGCCAGTTTGATGAGAAGCAAAGTGAAGATTTCCATTCTAGTTCATTTTTTGCAGGTTTGAATTTAGATTCAGGTATTTTATAGTATGTCTGTCCTGGAGTTAATGGCATTTCCCATTCTGGTCTCTGGAATGTTGAAACACTTTTTCCTTCTTTTGTAGAATATAGTCTTATTCCTACATATGCTGGATCTCCTGTTAATGGTTTTGGATGCGGTGTTATATCCCTAAAGACTAAAACATAATGTTTGTTATTGCTTGGTATTGGATTTTTCCAGTTTAATGTGATATACTTATTTAAGACAATAATATTTCCATTCTCGCACTTAGAAAAACCATATTTAGAGGTTATATAATCATTTCCACAATTAGTATTAGTTGTAGTATTCTGCATTGTTGTAGTATTTTTTTGTCTGGTATTCAGATCAATTTTATTTATGCTCAATGTAGCAATTCCTGTCTGGTCTACCTTCAATAATCTGGTTGTGATGCCACCAATTATCAGACCTTCAGGGTTTTTGAAATAGATAATAGTATCCTTGTTAAGAGTGACTTCATAATTATTATCTTCTTGTTGTAATAATATTTTATTATTTTGTATATCTTTGACTTTTAATGGATATTGTACTGTAAAATATGATATAGGTCTGAAAGTCTCTATGTCTATAGTAAATGTCTGGTCTCTCTTGACCTCTCTCAATGATTGTAATTTATTTGTTGAAGGTTGTTGTAATATGTTTGTTAAAGATTTTGTATTTGTTGAAGGTTGTTGTAATATGTTTGTTAAAGATTGTTTTACTAAATTCCCTGTAGGCACCTGGAATATTTCCTTGTGTGTGAATTCATTTATTAGTAAAAAAGATGATAGTAATCCCAGTAATACAAGCACAGTTAATAATATCTCTTTTACCATATTAACATCAGTTTATACACCTTTTTTTCTGAACTTAAAGTAATATATTAATCCTGCTAAAATCAATAATAATCCTATACCTGATAATATATAGATATACAAATTTGATTTATTTTCTATTTGAGGTTCTTCATTATCCTCTGAACTTGTAATATCATTATTTGATTCATATTGATTTCTAGTATTCAATGGTTCTATATCAGGTTGTTCTGGATTCAAGACTATTGGTGTATTATTTATTATAGATGAATCTCTGTTAGAACGTCTTCTATTATTCACAGCTGGAGCTTCTTGAGTAACTTGCATTTTTGAACAGCAGACTGAGATGCTTGCCTCATCGTTTGTGCAAGGATATATATGTGAATCATCAGTATCATCTAATTTTACAACACAGAAAGAATTTTCACTGCATGCTCCATTATTAACATTGCAATTAACAAGATTACTATAACATACATTATATCCTTCAATATTTGAGGTAGGTGGATACCCATGAGCATTTATCTCTTCATCAAGTTTTAATACAAGATTATCTCCATTGCACTCATGAGTTCCTGCATCACTATCACAGACATAATTATTATAAGAAGTATAATCCCATTTGCTTCCATGTGCATCGTCAGGATCTGAAAGCCTCATTATTATATTATTCTCATTGCACTCTGTTGTTACACTTACTATTGAATTCACAACTGAAGAAGAGAATATCAATAATAAAAAGAGTATAAAAATTTTCACAAAGCGCATTATCTATTTATCTCCCAGATCTTGATTTTGCGATTATTACTTTTGTATCAGCATCTGATTTAAGACATTGGCACGTCCTTGCTCCGATTTTTTCATCACAACCAACTACTGCTCCAACTGTACTATATGATGCCTGGCAGTCATATTTTCCTGTATCAACCAGGGCTAATGGTGTTGAATCCATTACAACAAAAGTTATTGTGTCAGCAGTTGCACTAGTCTGCACATCTTTTACACTCAAGATTTTTATTTTAACATTATTAATTATTTTTGATTCTTTAGTTATTAAATTCACTCTATTATCAAATGTTATCTTTGCAGTATTTGCATCCTGGAGTGTGATAAACTTTATTGTATGCATTAAATTTCCTATTTTAAAATTAAAACTCTCCCCAACTCTTAATGTTTTTTCTTCTCCTATTTGTTCCTGTCTCTCTAATGATGCTTTTCTGCATACATCATTACATGAATTGCCATCTGTGGTATAGATTGTCGGTGCTAATAATGCACTATTTAATATAATATCAAGTCCTTTTACATCATCTATATCATGTGTCTTTTTTCTGACTTCATTTTTTCTGGTTTCATCATTAGTAGTTGATGTACAGACTCCAGCATTGCAATTTTTTCCAGTTATACAATCAGTATCTGTGATACATGCTGATAAAGCATTTTCTATTTTATTTTTTTCTCTTGCAGATATATAATTTGATGCTATCTGTTGTGGCGTTAATATATCTTCATAAATTTTTACTTCATCTATTAATCCATTGAAGTATGTTGCATCATATTTAGGATCTTTTGAATCCCATTTGCCTATAAGGAAATCATATGAACTATCAATTGTTTTTTCAGGAGAGTAATAATTTGCTACAGCTTTTTTCTCACCATTTACATATAATATCTCTTTTTGTTGTGGATCATTTCTATTTACTACTACAACTATGTATGTCCATTGATCTAGATAATTGCCATAAGATATTATATTATATTGTGCTTTATTTGGATGGAATATTATCTCTTTGCCATTCATCATATACAATGCATATCTTCCTCTTCCTCCGATTTTATGTTCTGTGATTATTGGAAGGTATTTCCCCTCAGGAACGTTTGAATCTAGTTTTACCCATGCCTCAATTGTAAACTTATCAAGATGTCCTACCTTTGTATCTGCAGATATTCCATAAGTTCCAGGCAGCTTTATTGCTTTGTTTATATATCCTTGAACATATTCAGGCTGTATTGCACTTGTAGATATTCCGTTATTTTCTAAAGTGTTTTCAAATGAGAAAGTATATTTTGGTGATGCTACAGATGCTGCATTTCCAGTCAGTCTTTCTAACGATGCATCATTCCCGAATACAGAATATCCTGTGATTCTTGCACTTATGATATCTGCAACTCCGATTAATAATAAAGAAATGACAACAAATATTGATATTCTGAATAGTATATCTCTCCTCTTCTTTAACATAATAATTTTAGCAGTTAATTACTATTTAAATCTTCCCTTAATAATTTACAAATAACCAAAAGTATTATTAATAAATATAATTTTAATATTATATGGATCCATTACTTTACTCAGCTCTTTTTGGTTTGATTGGTGGCACTGCTCGTGCATTGATTGGTTTCATGAAGCATTATAGAGTTTCTAAGAAAAAGAAGTTTAGTATTAATTATTTTTTATTCAGCATTTTAATAGCAGGATTTATCGGGATGTTTGTCTCTCTGGTTGTTACATCAAGTTATAGCTTGAGTTTGATTTCAGGTTATGTTGGTATTGACATTGTTGAGAATTTAATCAAGATATATAAGAAAAAATTAGATTTTTAAAATTGAAAAAATTATTTTTAGTTCTTGAAAATCAGATTTTCAATTCAATAAATATCTTATTTATAATCTCATCTTTCCACCCTTTTGATTTTAATGATTCAGTTATCTTTTCTTTTGTGAATCCCTGTTGTTTTTTTTCATTCACGAATTTCTTTAATGTACAATAATTAACAGTATTATCTATATCATATTTCTTCCATCCTGCTTTTTCTAGGTCTGTTTTTATCTGCTGAACGCTCTGTTTTTGTTGCATAGCGTTTTCTACATATTGCTGTATTGGGTTTGCTGATGGTTGTACTACTTGAGGAGCATTTGGTAATTCTGGTTGTGTCTGATTATTATTTGATTGTTGTAGTTGTTCAGTATTATCTTTATTTTTAAATTTTTTTATCATAAGATATGCCCCTAAACTTACAAGTCCAAGAGCAAACAATATTATCGGTATAAGCAATGTGTTATTTTTGCTCTCAACATCTACGCTTGCTGTTATATCCTTTCTCTCTTGTGTTACATCCTGTGTTACCTGTACACTGCACTGGTTTTCTAGATCTTGTGGTTTGCTTGTCTGATCATTGCAGCTATTCCTGTCATAATATGCACATATCTGTTTTCCATCTGAACACTCCCCCCAATTGCAGTCCCATAATGGAGTGCATGTTATTATCTGTTGTGTAGCATTTGTATTATCTGATATTGGAATAGTAGTCTCAGGAAACATCTCTATTGTATTCTCTGATGCATTATTTATATTATTAAAAGCAGCCATGCAGCTCCATTTTCCAGGTGCATCATTTAATGGTTTATAGATTCCTGTAAGTATATTTTTATCAACTGTGCTTTCATTGATGACTTTTGTATTTTTAATATTTATTATATCTGTATATTTTTCTTCTGGATTGTCTATTGAATCTCCTTGAGCCAAGAATGATATATCTAATGTCCCTGTTCCAGTATATTCTACTCTGCACCCTAATGTATCTCCAGATTCAAAATTCTCTTCTGAAGTATCTAATATCTCTAAATTATCATCCAATGTCACTCTTAATATTTTTACACTTTGTATGAAAGAATTTTCAATATCATCAACAGCCATTCCAGTGATATCATCTACACCCCTATTATTTAATAATAAGAACAGCATGAAGAATATAAAAAATATTCCTAATGCTAATACAGAATTTCCAGAACCTCTTTTCATAGCTGTATAAATAATAGTATTACTTATAAATATTTTGAAAAAATTAGTTTAATTTTTTTAATAAGCTTCTGAACTCTTTTGTTTTTGATTTTATTGAATGTAGTGCTTCTTCAAGCGCTTTTTTCGGCTTTCCTTTATTTACGTTCAATGATAATATAGGGCTGCTTACTATTGGATGTTTGAGATTATAGCTTGCTAATTCAACACCATCTGTGTTCCATAATTCACCTCTTAATAGGTTAGCTAAAGTGTGGTCTTCACCTTTGATTTCTAGCTCTAATATATTTTTTTCTTCTTTTAAGACTTTTAATTCCATAGTGGTGGTTATTTGATATGTTTTTTAAAGCTTTCTATTCAATCTTGTCATATAAAACATTCCTAATATTACTAATGTTAAGAATATACTTATGTATGTATAGAATGGTGTTTCAGGTCCGTTATAATTGCTTGGTAATGTTGTGCATTCTTCTGTATATGTTCCATCAATATTTGAGTTGATAGCTGTTATTCCTAATGTTCCTAAATCAGGTATTGATAGAGTACTTCCATCCTGTTTTATTGGTTTTACTGTTATTGTTCCTAATCCATCTCCATCTTCATCTATGCATGGACTTTTTTGGAAACTTACTACTGTTCCTAATGAACTTACATACTGTCCTCCAGGATTGCATACTGGTTCTGTAGGATCATTAGCATTTGGCTTGCAACATTTTATACTTCTTGTTGTTGTATATTCTTCTCCAGTAAGACATGATGAAGTTTCTCCTGTACAATCTACTCCACCTAAACTCTCACATGATGGAATATTGCTTTCACATTCTGATTCTGTATTCCCTCTTGCTGGAACTTTTGGACATATATCATCGCAGTCATTTACTCTATCACCATCTGTATCTTCATTACAATTTAAACATAAACCATTCTCCTTTCCGTATTTAGCACATGTCTCCCCTGTTGTAGTGCAGTCTGTATCTTCTGAACATTCTGATGGTGCACATTTTCCTGTTTCAGGACTGCATATATTTCCATTATCGCAATCTTTTTGGAATACACAATTTTTTCCTGTTGAATCAGTGGGATATCCACCATAAACATCATCACCTGGAGTTCCAGAATCTTTTGGCTTGCATGTATTTGTTCCTGAATCACACTCCCCTCCAGTACATTCATCATTAGAATTGCATGTTTTTGCAGCACAGGTTCTTGATGAACATATCTGCCAGTCCTCACATTGATCATTTGTTAAACATGCAGGCTTGTCGCTTGCTCTTAATGTATCACAGAATCCATCTCTGCAAAGATATTGTCCTAGTGGTCCGCAATCCATTCGAGTTGAACATGTTCTTTTGCATTTTTCTTGTGAGCATGCATATCCTGCCTGACAGTCACTGTCTACATTGCACGATGTCTCTGCTGGTGTTGTTGTTGAGGATTTACAGCATACAGATATAGGATAATTAGTATCACTGCAACTTGATATATGCGCATTTGTTTCTGAACTTAATCTTACAGCACACTCTCCATTGGTTGTTGCATCACAGTTTCCTTTTACTGATGTGCATTGCAGATTTCTATAACACACATTTGTAGTATACAAAGTTCCTGTTTTCACTTCTGCATGTGCATTTGTTGTTGATGATAATTTTAATAATAGGTTTGCATTGTTTGCAGTGCATGTATGTATTGTTTCTGATTGCGGGAAAGCTTGTGGCATGTAACATACTGCATTTGGATAATTTCCTGCACCATTATAGACTTCACCATGTGCATTTGTGCTTTCCCCTTTAGAATTAGAGATTTTTAATAACGTTCTTTCAGGAGTGCATTCTGTTGAAGGTTTTATTTGATATGTTTCTGCATAGATTATGCTTGAATATAATATTAGAATTAATAACATCACCAATATATTTTTACTTAAATTCATATTAGTTTCTCATTTGTTTTGATATTTAAAGATTACTAAAAAAAATTAACCAGCACCTAAGCACCTATCCAACGTACTGGAACTTCTTGCACAGATTTCCATTCTCCACCACGAGCCCTGCATCTTATTTTTACATAATATGTTTTATCATCAGCATTATCAGATTGAGGTTCAACACCAATAAATTCTATTTCTCTTCTAAATTCATCTATGTCCCAGTCATCAGAGTGTAAATACCATCCAGGATTATCAGTAATAACTTTATTTGTATAACCATCTGCATTTATCATCTGATAACCCTCACCTGCAATAGATAATCCAGGATTTCTCTTTGTTTTAACTGCACAATCAACATTATTTGCATTAGATTCTACACTTAGTACAACATAAAAATCATCACCGTCTCTTGCTTGCAAGTAACTTCTTTTCCCATATCCGACAAATCTCAATGCCCCTAAGTGATCTAAAAATTGTGTATTTATCTGATTTTTGCCTGTCTCTCTACCAACAATCTCTGCCAGTTTTTTCATGTTATCATTTTGGGAATTGATTTGAGCTCTTAAAGAAAGAGAATCAAGTATTGAAGTAACCATAAAAGCACCTAGATTTGTATTACCAAATATTATAGTTGATGCATCATGTGAGACTAATGGAGTATTCGTGTTAGTAACACCGATTGCAAATCCTGCAGCAAATACTAATAATATGATTATAGAACTGAAGATGATAAACTTATTTCCTTTCATCCCTTTTTTCATATTATCATTCACCTCTAAACTTCTATTTAAATCTTTTGTTGATTTTTTTCTTTGTTTTCACTTTATTCTTTGTAGTTTTCTTTTTTGTTTTTCTAGTTAATAAATAATAAACTAATATTATGACTAATGTGATTATTATCCCGCCATATCCATAAAAATTTACTACAGTTCCAGGATTAGCTCCTTTCGGTAATGTTGTGCATGGTTCTTTGTAAGATGACTCTCCGTTATTGGAAGATAATTGATCTTCTGCAACTCCTAATGATTCAAAGTATACTATTCCAGAAGCTTGAGGTACACTTACTAATGAATATCCCTCTCCATCTCCATCTTCATCTATGCATGGTGTTCTGCTGACCTGTATTGATGCTCCTAATGCACTTATGTATTCTGTAGATACACATTCAACACTTAATGGATCCACATCATTTGGTGCACAGCAGTTTATTCCTGTCACACTATCAATTGATGGTATTGTCTGTCCTCCACACTCTCCACTGCATGCAATTCCTCCAAGAGCCTCGCAGGTTCCATCTGCTGGTCCCTCAATGCAAGTTTCTCCATTTGTATTATCACAATCAGTATTATCATCATTAGTTGTTGTTGTACAGCTTGCATCATTTGCACAATCACTATCCAGACAATCTATTAAATTATTTTCATTATTGTCTATATTATCATTGCATATTGTTTCTTTTGATCTTGTATTTTCTATTGCCTGTTCATTTGTTAATGATGTCCCATAAAGTTGTAATTGATCTATTTTTCCTGGGAAGTATAATTGTCCTTTGCTTGTAGGCATTGTTCCAATAAGGAATTTATATGTTAGCTCATCAGTTGTAGTGCTTGCAGGTATCTCATTTTTAGTATCCTTTAATTCTCCATTTACATATAATTTTACTTTTTCATTGATTGTATTATCTACAACTGCGATTATGCTTGTCCATTTCTTGTCATAATTTCCATTTGCAGTCAATATGACTCCATTGATCTCAAACATTACTCTGTCTTTTGTCATATATAATAAGTATTTTGTCCCTCTCTCACTTCTCTCTGTTATTAGAGGATAGAAATTATCATCTGGTGCATCTAGATATGCTGATACGCCTAAGGTATATTTTGATAACCCACTAACTCTCTGTGTAGAATCAGTTAATTGTACTGCTGCTGAAGATCCATCAATCAATAATGCTTTTCCCATTTTCCCATCTGAATATTTTATTCCAGATCTTGTTTTAGGATCATATGTATAAACTGATAATTCTCCAGGACCGTTTATTCCCTCTTTTAGATTATCTTCAAACCTGTATACACGCCCTGAGGTTGAGCTTCCTATAGATGGTGTTCCTATATCTTCTATATAAAGAGGTTGCTCGCATGCATCCCCTGTTCCATCAACATCAATATCTGCCTGCCCTGGATTTGGCACGCTCTTGCAATTATCAGAATTATCAGCTCTTCCATCGCAATCAGCATCATTATAATCTCCTTTTTTACATGTTGGAGAATATCCTGCCTGCGATCTTAGACTATCCTGTGTTAGTGCATAATTGAATATTTTTACTTCATCTATTATTCCGCCATAGATATTGAGTTCGTTTATTGTCCCTAATGTTCTGCTGTTGAAATCATTGGCTCCTATTAAAAGCCTGTAATTATTTTCATCTTGTGATAATATCTCATCTTTCTTCTGGACTACAAGAACACCATCTATGTACATTCTCAGGATTTTTTTATCATTGTCAAATGTTATTGCTGCATGTAACCATTGTTTATTATATGCATCATTTGGGGATTTTATTGTTTTTGTCCCAGGCATATTATAAGAGAAGATTACATTCTGATTATTCACTCCAAGGACATATTTCCCATTGATCTGATCATTATATTCTGAGATTATTGGCATTATATTTGATTGTGTTCCTATTGCAGATGATCTCTTGTTTATATCAGGATTTATCCATGCCATTATTGTGAAGCTTCCAGAGCCGACTCTTGCACTATCAGGTAGTGCTATGGCATATTTTGAGCTTATATAGAATCCATCTCCATATTTTGCTAATGGAAAAGTTGCCTTTGTAGTTAAGATATCGTTTTCATTGCAGGTATTCATTGAACAGACTATGTGCCCATCATTTATTCCTGTGATGCTTGAATCTCCTAATCCTTTATTCTCAAAATTCATGTAAGCAACTAAAGGTGATGTTGCCTCTGTTAAATCAATTGCGTTTATATAATGCATCATTGATAATAAGATTATAATCAAAGAGAATATTGTAATTAATATTTTAGAACTTTTTCTTTCACTCTTTTTTTTCATTTCATCACCTGTTTTTTTCTATGTGCCAGACACCTATTTTTACTTCATATTTTTGTTTTTTATGGAATTTATATATTTTGTTAATTCTGAAATCTCTCTCTATTATCTCTTTTACAACAAATCCATTTTCTTGTGAAATCTTTTCTATGAAACTTTTGCTCTCTATTTTATGTATTGAGTATATATGTTTCCCTATTTCAAAAGCTTTTAATAAAAATTCTTTATCAGCTTTCCTGTTCTGTACTCCGAATGGAGGATTCATTAATACTGTATCAACTTCTTTATTGAAAGAACTTATTAGAATATTCAAGCATTCTGAATTTTTATATTCTTTGACATTCTCTTTGCAGATTTTTATTGCCTCTTCATCTATATCAACAAAATATGCTTTTTTTGCATTTAACAGTAATGCGCCAACTCCTAATATGCCGCTTCCGCATCCTAGATCAGTTACACTTTTCTTCTCTATGTTTCCATCTTGGTAAGCTTTCCATATTATTTCAGATGCCAGTTCTCCCTCTGTCTGGTACTGTTCTAATTGTACTTTAAAATTTTTTAAGGGTTTTAATTTGCTCAATGATATTGATAATTGTTTCTTGTTCATTTTTTCTTGAGTAGATCACCTATTGTTAGACTGCTGTTTGATTTTTCATTAGGTATCTGTTTTTCCTGGCTTATCTTTGTTATCATTCTTATTCCTAATGAATTCTCGAATTTTTTAGCTAATTCTAGTGTAGGTTTTATATCCCCCCTCTCTATGCTGGATATTAAAGAGACTTTTTCTTTTAGTTTTATAGCAAGTTCATCCTGTGTCAGATTTAATTTTTCTCTCTTGTTTTTTATTAATGAATTATAATTATCAGTCACATACTCTTCACTATCCTCAAAAGTGCTTCTGAAACTGGAGACATTCTTAGTATTGATTGTTTCCTGTATTATCTTTCCGAATTTAGTGCATTGAGTGCATATTTTTACTCTTGCGTTCTCGACTATTGCATTGTTTAAATTATCTTCTCTACCGCATAATTCACAGTTTGGCATTATAAGAAAATAAAAAAATGGATTTAATAACTTAACTGATTAACACGCCTTGTATCTTTGCAATTTAGCAGAGTTATATGTAAGTGCCTTTATGAAGTAGATATTTGAGTTTGCATCTACATCAAAGGATGTTCCTACATACGTATTAAACTGTGAAGTCTCAAATCCTGAATTTGATACTGGATTTCCATCATTGTTATATCTATTTATTACAAAATCCCCCCTAGGCATGGCATATAATGTTCCAGATATAGCCTTGAATGAACTAAAATGATAAGGTTTGTTATACTCTACTCTTCCACTATCAAGATTTATCTTTAATAGACGTCTCTCCGGACTCGGCCATGATCTTAACATCTGAATATAAAGTCTCTCATTAGTGATATCAAGTGTCATATTACCCGCAATATAATAACTTGAATAACTATTTATAGTTTCATGGTTGCTTAAGTTAATCATTGAGGTTTGTTGTCCTTGCAGATTATATATTTTTATAGAGTCTCCTTCACTTACGACAAGATTTTTTGAAGATGGTCTATATAGTATATCTTTGTATTCTCTTCCACTGTTTAAGGATGCTACATTTGTAACTGTCTTTGTAGTGGGATCATATTTCATTAAAGCAAGTTTATAACTTCCTTGGGGATTACTCAAGTAGGCAATATGAATACCGCTCCCAATTTTCATTAGTTCATATTGTGAAGAATATGGAAGTTCATTACTATCAACTCTTTTTGTATCCAATAATGCTCCTGTATATTTGTAAGTCAGTAAGTTAAGTATGTATTTTCTGAGTGTTGTGTCATATGTCTCCTTAAGTACATAGATATTTGACTGTCCATTCTCAGCATATAAATCATGATTCCATAATTCAGAGATTTGAATATTTGCAGTACGTGTATTATCAGAAGTTTTATAGACTGATAATTCCGTTTTCCTAGCTGTATAATTCATTGTAGAAACAATATATTTATCTCCGAATGCTCTTACTTTAGAATGTGAATTAAATCCTGGAATCTCCTTTGCTACTGTATAAATTAAACTCCCATTTGAGCATGTTCCTATGCATCTTGATCCTATCAATGATGTTGTTGAAATACAACCATTGTCACAACTCTCCTCTTTTACAGAACAGGAAGCCTCTTTATATGTTGTTCTTAATTTACTATAAAGATAACAATTTACCTGGTTTGCAATACACTTTGTACTAGTTGTAGTAGGTTGTGTTGATTTAGCTTCTAAATTAACTGTTAGATCATCATTATTCTGATCTTCTGTTGTTCCTGCAAAAATCATCAATGAAAATGCAACCAATAATACGCCTAGAAATATTCCATATTTAGTAAATGTCTCTTTTTTTTGTGTACTCATTAAATCACCTTGCATTTTTAGTTATGTTTAGGTATTTAAATATTTGCAAACAATTACGCTCTGTTGAAAGTCTTTATAAATAATTCTTTTAAATTTATGAAGAGATGATATTTTTATGGAAATTAAATACACTGAATGTGAAAATAATAAATTTTAATCATTGACTCTGCAGAATATATCCACTTGCTGATTCTGTAGCATTTATTTCTGGTAGGTTTAAACTTAAGTTTTTTTCCAGCTTTCCTATTGCCTTTAATCCTTTGTTAATTTTAAAGTTTTCCTCTTGGTCTGTTATCACTCTGATTGTTCTCTCGCCACTATTTACCATTAGTACTTGTCTGTCATCAGTCTTGCTAATACCTCTCAATATTCCATCTAGACAAACTGTCTCATTGTGTTCTCCTGAATTGTATTTTGTATATATTTCTTGGGCGCTTAAACAAGTTTTTTCTGGGTGATAATTATTTGCACATCCTGCTAGGTATAATCCAATTCCTGCTAGTAAACTCTTATAGCCTTTTATCATATAATTTAATGGTGATATTCCTTTATATACTTTCCTATTTATACTACCTATTAGTGACTACATTTTTGGAGGGTCTATTGGTTTAGGAGCATTATTTATACTACTCTTTAACATATCGATATTCTCTCTTAATATTGCCCTGCAGGAAGATGTGTCATCAGGTCTTCCATATTTTTTGACCTTGTCGCATAATGCTTTGTTAATATTCCTTACTTTTTTATTGATTATAAGATCTGAACATTTGTTGCTTGTAATTGAATCCGGAGTATTCGGTGGCTGTATCAGTTGCCCAGATATCCTAGTCTCTTTATTATTATTAAATATGAATTCCTTGTCTGAATTTAAACCTAATCCTGATGTGATGCACATTAACCTATCTAAGCCTCTCTGCGTACTAGGAGAACAGACAGTTTCCTCCCCTCCTTCAGGATTTCTTTCCTCTGGGCTTTCAGATGGTGGTTCTTCGGGATTTTCAGGTGATGTAGGTGTATCCTGTACTGGCTTATCCCCACCTATACAGTGAGTTCCAGCAATGCATTCAATTGCAGTAACTTTTCCATCTTTATCAAGTTTAACTACAAAACCTGCATCATCATCTTCAGGACCTTCCTCGCAATCACCAATACAAAATCTTTCACCATCCTCTTCCCATTCATATTTATTTCCATCATTTTTTGAATCAAATATTTTATTTCCTTTATCATCATAAATGCAACTACGTCCTTGACAACGTTCTGCACCTCTTCCAGCTAAATTATTTGTTGAATCATCTTGGTCTTCTCTGTATTCTCTAGAAATGGATGGTTCATTGTCATTAGGATCTTGAGAACCATAATCAGGATTCCTTCTTACATTTGTAACTCCGTCTTTTTGGGAGATACAATATCTTCCTTTACATACTTCTTCGCCTATTTTCAGAGCCTCTTTTTCTTTTTTAGTGAAATCTTTTGTGAAAGAACCTGAAGGACCTATAACTACTATGTCAGTATCTGAATTCAGGCAGATATCTTTGGAATGTTTTTTTCTTATAGATGCAAACTTGTCAGAACCTTGTGTTTCAGGAGAAGATTCATAGCATTCAGGATTATATCCAAGATTTCCAGTTTTAGCCTGTGAGCCAATATTGTATGTATTGATGTCTCTAGCATCAAACATTTCACAATCATCATCTTCTAGGTTTAAGACATCACTGATATCCCCGATAACATCTTTTCCCTCGTTTTTCTTTTTGTTTATTTCATTTAGCTCGTTGCATATATGGTTTGCTGTCGCTCCAGCCTTCTCTCCTGTTCGTAATAGTTGATTTGAATCTATAGTAGAAAGACCAAGACCATAATCTCCAAGACTGTTTATATTGAATGTTGTTTCAGTCATTGCAGGCCATGCCTGCCCTTTTAGTTTATTCTGTTTATTGATAAAAGGTTCATTGCCACAAATTACTCCTTGATCACAAAGGAATTCTTTCTCTATTGTATCCACAATATCACACTCACCTCTGCCTAAATTTTTCTTGTTAAAGTATTCTTTTAATTTGTCGAATGTTGGTGAACACTCAATTGTCCTTGTATTTTTATTGGCGCATATAGATATGAATCTCTCCATTTCAAGTGTATCATAGTGAGTGAAGAAGAACCCTATTTCATGTGGATAACTGTTTTTCATTTCAGAGAAATCTTTTGGTTTTTGGAATCTTTTCTCAAATTCTTTAAAAGATTCAGGCATTTCATTGTCCCACGGTGCTAACTCAATTAGGTTAATTGTTGGATTTAATAGTAATGCTACATCTTTATTTGACAAAGATTTTAGATATATTGAATGTTGCCTGTCTAAAGTTGTTAATTGATAATTTGTCATACATATTAATCCTTTATTCCAGTCATTTAAGTATGATAACGACATTTCTATATTGTTTGTTAATAATGAATTTCGGTAATTAATTAATGTCTGTGTTGGAGAAAATTCTTTGTTGCAAATATCCTGTTTTTTATATGAATCAAATTTAAAATCCTTTTTTTGTGGCAGGATTTTGTTCATTCCGGTGTTTGGTTCTGCCTGTTTGATTTCTTTATTATTTAGGACTGGCAATCCTGTAGTAAGATTATCATCAAATTCTAATTTCAATAATAATAGAGAAGACAGGATAAATAGTATTATTGCTCCAGCAATTGCAAATTTTGTCTCTTTTTCCAAGATTATCTATAAATTCTAGATGTAAATATATATTTAAATCTTTACAAAAAGCAATCAATAATCTTTTATATTATGTATATTGGTATAGTATAATGGATTACATGCAGATTTTGGTTTGGTTGGCTTTTTACTCTTCATTATATATACTTATATTCTGGTTATTGACTTTCTTCGAGAAAGGTTTACTGACAGAAACTAAAAAAATAAAGTATTTCCCTTTAGTTACTATTGCTATCCCTGCTTATAATGAGGAAAAAAATATTATAGAGACTGTAGAATCAGTTCTTGCTTTGGATTATCCTAAAAATAAATTAGATATTATAGTTGTTGATGATGGTAGTAAGGATAATACACTTAATGTGATAAAAAACTATCTTAAAAAACATAAAAATAGTAACGTAAAGGTAATTCATCAGGATAATGCAGGTAAAGGTGCTGCTCTTAATAATGCTATTAAAAATTCTAGAGGAGAATTCTTTGTATGTTTAGATGCTGATTCAACTGTTGCTCCAGATGCTTTAAGGAAGATGGTTCCTCATTTTGCTAATAAGAATGTTGCTGTTGTCTTACCTCTGATGAAAATAAAATCCCCTAAGAGTGCTCTTCAAAAACTTCAGTGGTGTGAATATTTATTGAATTTTTTCTATAAGAGTTTGATGTCAGTATTGGATTGTGTTCATGTTGCTCCAGGACCTTTCAGTGCTTATCGTAAATCAATTTTAAATGAGGTTGGCGGTTTTGCAGAGAACAATCTCACTGAAGATCTTGAAGTATCTCTTAAGATTCAGAAAAAACATTATAAGTTACTGCAGTTATTAGATGCTGAAGTCTATACTAAAGCCCCTGTAACATTCAAAGCTTTCTGTAAACAAAGAAATAGATGGTATAAAGGAACTTTGATTAATCTGTTTGATTATAGGAATATGATTTTCAACAAGAAATACGGTGATTTTGGCATGCTTCAATTACCTAGAGTGATGTTCTCAGGTTTCTTAGCTGTTACTTTTATCTCATTGACATCTTATAGGTATGTTTTCAAACCTTTATACAGGCATATTATCAATTGGAACTCTATTAATTTTGATTTTGCTGTATTAATGAATAATTTAAGATTTCCTTTTACATGGTTTGATATTAATTACACAAATCTTTTCTTCGCTCTTGTTAGCATAACACTGGCTTTAATAGTTATCAATTATGCTTATAGTTTCACAAGAGAAAAAGTTTTTAAATATGGTTTCATCTCAGTTCCATTATATATTATTGTTTATGGAATGTTGGCTGCATTTGTCTGGCTGACTGTTTTCGTAGACTTGGCTGTGGGTAAAAAACAAAAATGGTGAAAAGAGCTGATGTTAGCAGAAAAAGGTATATTATAGCTTTTCTTTTAGCTACCGGAATTTTTAGTATTGGTTTACTATTGGGTATTACTCTTACTAGTGCTAAGCTTTCTGAAGTTGAAAAATTGCAGATTGAATTCAGGAATAGGTTGATTAATCTTGAAATGGAAGACTTGCTTACTGAAGGAAAAATCTGTCAGTTTAGTGATGTTGATGATCTTGTAGATGAACTTAATAAGATTGGTGAGACACTGACATCTATAGAGGATGATCCTGGAACAAATCGTGATGAGCTTGTTGCTCTGAAAGAATATTATTCTCTCCTTGAGATAAGACACATGGTTTATATGCAGAAATTTAATGAACAATGTGGTAAAAAATTAGATATTATTTTATATTTCTATTCTAATGATGATGAAAAATGTGTTGATTGTGCATCCCAGGGTTACATTCTCTCTTATATTAGGAACAAATATAGTAATGTAAGGATTTATTCTTATGATATAGATATTGATAATCCTGCTATTAGGACTTTGATGAAGATTAATAATGTTACTGCAGCTCCAAGTTTGGTTATTAATGATGATCTTTACGCAGGTTATAATGATAAGAAGTTTGTAGAGGAAAAGATTTCTAATTAGTATAATTTCCAGGCTGTTTTATGTATTGGTAGATTTCAACATCTTCATTATCAAATATTTTCTTGAAATTATTTGGGCTGTATCTTAATAAGAATATGAGTTCTATCTCGCTTTTCCCCCATAGATGGTTTATGAGATCACGGTCTAGCCAGATATATTGTATGTTGTACCTATTTATTATTGATGTTGCTGTATTGATATTTTTAGCATGCAGTAATCTTTTGCTGTCTAATAGTTTTGACTGCACGTTTCTGGCATAGAATGTATTTTCATCTATGAAATTTATTCTTCCAGCATATGAGATATAGCTCCCTCTTGTATAATCTGAGAACACCATGCTTGTACTGTTCTGTTCTTTAAGGAAATCAAAAGCCTCGCTGAATCCGTTGGATGGACTTATATTTGGTGTTTCATTCAGGAAAGCCAGTCCGGAGAATACTATTCCGCATATCACTACAAGTATTGTAAAATATCTTAAAGTGTTTGATCTCCATTCATGGTTTAGGAAGTTATTGAATCCTAAGGCTGCAAAGAATGCTAATATGAATGATAGGTAGAATATTACAAAATTGAAATAAAATGCTGTAAAGATTAGTATGGATAATATAATATAATATAAAAGGAATTTATATTTTTTCTTCCAGTAAGTATAGATTCCTATTAATGAAAGGAAGAATGTGAATACACTTATCCCGAATATTGATCCAAAATCAGAGAATAATATATTCAGCATATTTGGCAGTGTAAAAGTGTAGAATCCTAAGATTACTTCCGGCAATCCTAAAGATACTAATTTATAGAACTGGACTATAAAAGCTGATAATAAGAAGAGGCTTATGTATAAAGTCCTCTCCCATTTTTTTGTTTTTAATGATTCTGCAAGGCTGTAAAATAATACTATCAATAATGTCAATATGCTGAAAAATCCAATAAGTCCGAACACTATTATTGAAGCTATAACTTTTTTCTTTATAGAGAGATATATACCTAAGAGCAGCATGAATGTTACAATTCCATATTTCAATGGAGTGCTGTAAAGATAGATATATGCTGGAGATAATATTAAGAACAATGATGCTAATCCTTTTATCTCTGGTTTGTATTCTTTTACTATAAAATAAAATAATATGAAACTTAATATTCCAAGAATGAATGGCAGCCACCTTCCAAGTAATTGCGGATTTATTGATAATATTACTGGCCATCCGTATTCATTCACAAATAATCTTCCGCCATAACTCAGGCTGTCCTCTTTTGGTATATCTCCAGTATCATGGATGTATTGTGCAGTTCTTAATGAATAATAAGCCTCATTTCCCATGAACAATCCGCTGTTATATTTTTCCCTGATTAATATTGCACTTAATAATACAATTATGCTTATGATTAATAAGAGGTAAAAATGTTTTTTAGCATTTAATAACATAGAAGTTTCCCTCCTTCACAAAGCATCTGCTTCCTATTGCATAGTTTAATTCTTTTATATTATAGGCTTTCTTTGTATCTTCAGATAAGTATATCGTAGTTATATCATATTTTCTTGTTAGTGATAATGCCTTTGCCTCACTTAATCCTGTATATATTACCCTGACATCATTGATTCTTTCTACAGGCGATGGAGCTAGTAAAAAATTTGAATCTATGACATTTTTCCTCTCGCCTAATGTTTTTATCAGATTTCCCTCTTGTAAGTTTCCAAGTATTACAGCATCTTTTTCTGTATTATATTTTATCCACAGCATATCATTCAGTTTTTCTGTACTTATGCTCTGTGAATTCTTTGCGATTGTATATGATGGTATAAATGAGAAGAATATGAACAATACTAGTAATATGATTGTAAATATATTTTTGGCAATTCCTATTTTTGAGACATCTAAGAACTTGTATATTGCTCTTAAAGTTATAGATGTGAATATTGCAAATCCTATTGATAATATAACTAATCCGAAACTTAACGTTATTAGCCTGAAAGATAATAAAAATAATACTCCAAGCATGAATGAACTGAATAAGTATACTGATTTTTTCTTCTCATTTGTCATTCCTAGATATAGTCCGATAGATCCTAATAATAAACTGAATATCCCTACATTTAATACTAGATCTATTGGAGTTAGATCCTTAAACTTATCAACCAATATGTTCAATGGTGCATTCTGCCATATGATATTTATCCCATAAGTGAAAAATGCCTTTTTGTATATTATGAAACTTACTAGCATGACAAATAATATTGATAATATTGCTGCCTCTTTCTCTATTTTTGAAGCATTCAGTGCCCCTCCTCCGATTAAGAAAAAATAGAATAGCATGACTAATATGAATATGAAGACTAAAGGGTGTGTCAATGATAATAATGCAAGTGATACTAAGAACATTATCAATAATCTTCTGTTCTCTAATTTAAGGAATAGATAAAGTGCTAAAAATAATAATGGCAATGCAAGTGTATATACTGTTAATTCATTTAGTGTGTGACTTATTAATCCCGGTATGAAAGCTGATAATAATGCACTGAATAGAGCGCTTTTCCCATCTCCAGTTAATTCTTTTGTTATTAAATAGACTATTACCACTAATGTTGATATCAGTATCTCAGATATTATTTTTATCAATATAACATTTCCAAAACTTAGTAATGCGAGCAGTAGATGGTATAATGGTGGATATACTATTATCCTTCCGCCATAGCTTAATGGGTCATATTTTAATAGATGGTGTTCCTGTAATATATTCTGTACCTGTCTTAGGTGGAAGTATGAATCATCACTTTTAAAAGATTCTGTATTAAGGCTGAAATATAATCTGAAAGTTATTGTGCTTAGTAATATTATAATTAATAGTAAATATTCAATTTTTAGTTTCATTTGCTGGAACTGCCTCTTCTTTTATTTCCTCGCTCTTGTTATCATTGATCTGCAATTTATTTTTTAGTTGGTCTTCTACAATATCAAAATAGTCATAGAATTTTGTTGTCAATTTTATTGTCTTTGATCTTCCTGTTGGCTCGCTTGTTATGAATCCTAACTCTTTTAATATTCCTATATGATCATATGCCTTATTTCCTCTTATCTTTATTATCTCATGTTGTAATGCAGGGTTTTTGTATGCTATTACTGCTAATGTCTCCTGTGTCGGCTTGTCTAATTCAGCATCTGTTAATAATGTCTCAGTTAAATATAAGTATTCTTTTTTTATTCCTAGTTTGTATGCATTTCCCTGTTCTATTATTTGTAAAGATCCTGTCTTATTTTGATAATCTTTTTTTAATTCTTCTAATACATTCTTCAGATAACCTATACTGCCTATTCCTGACAGTCTTCCTAATTCTTCTAAATTGATGAACCTTCCAGTTGTAAAGAGTACTGTCTCTACTTTGTTCTTGTCTTCTTGCATATTTTTTTAATGGTTATGTTGTTTAAAAACTTTATGTAGCGAACTCGTCGGTGAGATAAATAAGTTTCAATTAAAAGGATATTCAATAATCTATCTTATATCTTAATACCGCAGCAACTCCACCTAAATCTCTTAATTGCACTCCCTCTTTTGTCTCTGTACTTATTATGAATAATTGTGCTCCTGTGGTGCTTGCTATCTGTTCTAATTCATCTACTTGTTTGAAATCTTCAGAAATTAATACTTTTTCAACAGCTCCCATCTCTAATGCTTTTTTTACATCACTGAATCCATAAGCTACCTTATCTGAATTTTTTGCTAGTAATTCTAATATTTCCTGCACTAATTTTTTTTCTTTTATTATCTCTTCCTGTGCGAGTATATCCTGGCTTTTATTTACTAGTTCATGTAATCCTGATTCATCTGTGTATGCTATATCTTTTATTCCTATTACTATTTTTTTTAACTGGTTGTTTATGTAATCTCTATTATGGAATGATTCTTTTGTTGGTCCAGGTCCTCCTATCAATATTCCTCTTAGATCTTTTCCTAATGCTAAGAATTCTGTATTTGCTATATCAGCTATTCTTTTATAGAATTCATGTTCTGCTTCCTCTTTTAATCTTGCATATCTTGCTTGTGAAAACCCTCCTACCTGTAGTTTTCCTGGTACATTTGATCCTAACTGTTTTATTACCTGTATGCTTTTTCCTCTTATTAATCCAATTGTTGCCTCTCTATTATCCATTACTATCAAGCCAAATGTATCTTTTACAGCTAGCATCTGTTCTAGTTCATCTGTCACAAATGTCTGATCACACCTATACATTCTGATATTTATTGGTAATGGTGGTTCTATACTCCATACTCTCAAATCTGTTTTTCCTTCCTGACTTGCAACATTTCCAGCAAAAGCAGCTAATCCATTTGGTGGCGTGCTTTTATACAATCGTAAATGTCTTACCATTCTCTCTAGACTATCTATTACATGCTGTCTTGTTGTCTTATCTTTAATATTAGAAGCTGTTCCCTGTTCCTGCATTAAGTGTTGTATTATCTTTATGATATCATATCCTGCTGGAACATATACTGTTACTAGTTCTGTATGTCTCCCTCTTACACTCTTTAGTTCAGTAACGAACCTTCTCAATTTGAAATGTGTTTTTGTGTCTAGCATAGTATTATGTATATCTATATTTTTATAAAGTTATAGGCTAAAATTCTGCTTTTAATTCTTTTCCATATTTTATCTTTTCTGCCTGTGTGACTGCTTTGATATCTCTCTCTACTTCTTTTAATATTAGATTATCTACTTTTAATACTTTTATTGGTTCTTTTAATGATTTTCCTATCTTTGTCTTTTCCTGTCTTGCATAGCTTGCAACTTTTACTAATTCCTCTCCTATTTCTAAAGCTTTTTTATTATCTATTTTAATAGTTTCAGGCCATTTATTCAAATGTATACTATTTATTTTTTCATTCTTCATGAACATATTATGATACAATTCTTCTGTGATATATGGCATTATTGGTGCAAACAATTTTAATATATTAAATAAACATGTATATAATGTATATTTAGCACTCTCTTTCTCTTTTGATTCTTGTTCTGAATATAATCTGTATTTTATTAATTCTAGATAATTATCACAGAAATCTTTCCAGAAGAATAATTCTATTGCTGCTTTTGATTTACTATATTCATAAATTTCAAAACTCTCAGTACAGGTTTTTATTGTCTCATTTAGTTTTGATAATATCCATTGGTCTACTATCTCTAATTTTGTCTCTTTAAATTTATAATTCTCTAATGTTATTTGTGTGAAATTAAATGCATTCCATAATTTTGTTATTGTTTTCTGTCCTGTAGCTAAATCTTTATCCAGGTATCTTAGATCATCTCCTAATCTTGATCCTGCTGCCCAGAATCTTAATGCATCTGCTGGATATTTTTCTAATACAACTCCAGGTTCTACTGTATTTCCTTTTGATTTATGCATTGCCTCTCCTTTAGGATCTAATACATGTCCAGAGATTACAATATCTTTCCATGGAGCTTGATTATTATGATATACTCCTTTTACTATTGTATAGAATGCCCATGTTCTTATGATATCATGTGCTTGTGGTCTTAGACTGCATGGATACATTTTCTCAAACTCTAATTTAGAAGTATTATCTTTTGCCCAATTAAGTATTATTTGTGGTGTTACACTTGAAGTTGCCCAAGTATCCATTACATCCATCTCACCCTCAAATTCTGTTGATCCACATTTACATTTTCCTTTAGGTTTTATAGATAATGGTTCTATTGGTAGATCTTTCTCATCAGCAACTATAATACTAGAACATTTTTTACAACTCCATACTGGGAAAGGAACTCCAAAATGTCTCTGTCTTGATATGCACCAGTCCCATTGTAATCCCTCTATCCAATGTTCATATCTTAACCTCATGTGTTCAGGATACCATTTTATTTTCTTTCCTGCATCTATGAATTTTTGTTTGTTTTCTAATATTTTTACAAACCACTGTTTTGTTGTTAAGAATTCAATCTCTGTCCCGCATCTCTCATGTACATTTACATTATGTTTTATTGGTTTTTTATTTAATAATAATTTATTATTTTCTAAATCATTCAATATCTCTTTTCTTGCATCTTTTATATTTAATCCTTGATATTTTCCAGCGAGTTCATTTAATTTTCCATCTTTTGTAAATATCATTCTTGGTTCTATTTTTCTTTTGTTTATTGCTTCTACATCATATTTATCTCCATATGAACACACCATAAGTATTCCTGTTCCTTTTTCAGGATTTGCAGATTCATCAGCATAGATAATTACTTTTTGTTTGAATAATGGTACTATGACTTTCTTTCCTATTATTTTTTTATACCTTTTATCCTCAGGATGTACATATACACAAACACAAGCCGCTAATAATTCAGGTCTTGTTGTAGCGATTATTATTTTACTTCCACCTTCTAGTTCAAATTCTATATCATTAAAAGTTGAATCTAATTCTTTATCTTCTAAATCTGCTTGTGCTATTGCTGTCTGGCATTGTACACACCACATAGATGGAGCTGTTTGTTGATACACTAATCCTTTTTTATGCAGATCTAAGAATGATTTTTGTGATGTTCTTATGCAATGTGCATCTATTGTTGAATATACTTGTGAAAAATCACAGCTCATTCCTATTATTTTCCAGTCATTCACAAAATCAGGTTTTATCTCTTGTAATGTCTTTTGGCATAATGTTACAAATTCCTGTCTCTGCATTTTTGTTGATTTTACATTTTTTAATTTTTCAATTAATCTCTCAGTTGGTAATCCATTGTCATCTGTTCCAAATGGATAGAATACATTTTCCCCTTTCATCCTGTGATATCTTGCTATGAAATCCTGCTGGCTGTAAGAGAAAGCATGCCCTATGTGCATCTTTCCTGAAACAGTAGGAGGCGGTGTATCTATTGAGTATATTTTTGCTTTGGATTTCTGATCAAATACATAGATTTTTTCCTTATCCCAGTAATCTCTCCATTTTTTTTCTGCTTGTTTAAAATCATACTTATCCATTATTTCTTTCGCTCTTTAGAACTTATTTAAAACTTTCTAAACATTAAAACAATCTTATCTTTGACCTTATTCTATGCAGTCCGAATCTTCTTAATGGATTAAATATTTTTTTATGCGATCCACCATTATATTTTTCTGGATTGAAATTTCCAAGATTAATTTTATTATCAAGCAACGAACTCATATGTTCATACGCAAAACATAATCTATACAAATCAGTGCAAAGATTATCCTCTCTCTCAAGATGATCCAATGATATATCAAGCTTTAATATTTTATTCAATATTTTTTCTCCGCTTTTTGTTTTATCAGCAAATATCTCAAAACCTTCAAGTATTATCCATTTTGTATTTCTCGAATTTTTTATATCTTCTAAGTTAATGTCTAAAAGATATTCGTAGTATTCTTCTACAGAGTTTTTTATTTTTTCTTTTAGATATCCAGCATTATAGACAAATCCTAGATACTCTAATGTTAATGAGGAATATCCGAGATCAAATCCTCCATTTTCCGAGTAATATGCTTTCTTTGAATCTAAGACTCTATGTATTTTTTTTAATCCAGAGTCTATATATATTTGATTCTGAAAGAATAATCCTCCTAATATCAAAGATGTTCCAGCCGCACTTTCCTGGTTTGTATATACAGTTTCATCCTCTTTTGATAACCATCTTAAAGATTTATCTAACATTTCTATCCACTCTTTTTTTATTTCTATTTTCATTATTTTGAATGTCATTATTAATGAAAAGCTTACAAATGCAGTTGCAGAAAATGATGTGTCTTTTTTTGAATATTCTGGAAAGCTTCCGTTTTTGTTTTGTATTGTTATTAGAAAATTTATTCCTTTCTCTATTCTTTGGTCTAATTCTTTATTTTTATTTTTTTTTGAAATCCATGCTAAAGCTAAGACAGCTTCCTGCCATCTGGCATTGCAATAATCAACATTTCCTTTATAATATGGATAAAAGAAGCATCCTGTTGTATCCTGTAATCTTATTAATTCAGGTATTGCTTCATTTATTCTCTCTAATAATATATCCTTTCTATTCATGTGTTTAAAAGAAACTGTGTTATTATAAATTTAACCTCTAAGAGATGATATAAACAGTAATTCAAAAGCTTTAAGAATAATTACTTAAACCTAAATTTTAGTGAGGATGTAGCTCAACCTGGGAGAGCACCACGCTGAAGCCGTGGATGTTGGGAGTCCAAATCTCTCCATCCTCATTTTATTTATTTTATAAAAATTAATTATCTAATTTTTCTTTCTTGATAAATTCTCCGCCTTTTGTGTCTCCTAATGCCAAGCACCATCCGTTGAAGAAATAATGCTGGCACTTTATTGCTAGGTTTGCATATATCTCTAATTTATTTTTCTTTGCATCTTTTGAAAAACATATATCATGCCATACAAAATTTTGTGTTCCTGTCTTATCTTTGTTTTTTAGATTTTCATATCTGAATTTTATTTTCTTTAAAGCATTTTTATTCATCATTAAGCATGTCATTGCAGAATAATCAACTTTCACTAATCCCTCTTTGTTTTGCATTACACTTTCTAAATCAAAATATTTGTATTTGTCAGGGTTTTGTTTATCTTCTATTCCCAATAATGCAATGTTTCTTGAGCTTCCGTCAGTTTTTATTAGTAAGTGTGGTACTACTCCAGTTACTATGTCTTTTTTTGTCTCTAGCATTAATTCAATTACATTTGGTGGTGGTACTACATCCTGCTCTAGGCATAGGAAATAATCATAATCTTTTAATGCAATATCTCTCAGCATGTTCATCCCTTCAATTATACTATCAGCTATATTCTCATGATGTTTTGTTTTTATTACATTATATCCAAATTTTGCTATCTCTTTTGCATACTTGTCTGTTTTAGAATTATCTATTAATAATACATCAAAATTTTTGTATGTTAATCTTTTTAATCCTTGTATATAATTCCCTAAGCAATATCTTTTGATGTCTGCAACTGTGCATCCTACAAGTACTTTTGGTTCCATGAATTTTTTTAATGTCATTTTGTTCCAGAATTAATTATTTCCTGCATATACTGTTTCATATGCATTCTCTGTTTTTGGATCTGTATTTTTAACTTCTATTGGTATATCCAGTTTTTGAGCTACTGTGACTTTCTTATCTGATTTCTTGCATATTATCATTTTCTCGCATGTCTCGCATATTGGTAATACTTTATTGTTTAGGAATGTATCTCTGAATTTTGTGAATTCCTCTCCATACCATACCTCTTCAAAATTTTGTGTTAGTATATTTCCCATTGGTTTTTTTATTGCAAAGCAGAATATAAAATTTCCAGAGCAGTCTATTCTAGGTATAAAAAGATGTTTGCAGAAATGTTCTCTGTCTGTCTCTGTGCTTCTGTGATAATAGTCTTCAAGGTTTTCTTTGAAATCAAATGGCATGTATCCTACTGTCATTCCTACTTTTTTTGCCATGTTCTCTGCTGCATCCATGCTTATTCTTAATCTTTCTATTGTATACTCAGGCATTAAACTGTTGTCTGTTCCTACTATTGGGAAATTGTCTATTGTATGTGGTATTCCTAATATTTCTGAAGTCTTCTTTACTATCTCTGCATTGTATATTCTTTCATACTCTAATTCCATATAATTTGCTCCAGATTCTTTTATTACTTTTATTAGATCTGGAAAGTAATCTATGTTTTCTTTTGTTATTACTGACACTACATTTACGAATAATCCTTTTTTTCTCATCTCTTTTATATTTTCCATTGATCTCTGAAATGCGAATTCTTTTCCTCTGATCTGGTTGTGTATTTTTTCAGGACCATCTACTGATACTGTAACATTTGTCATGTCTTTGTATTCTGCTAATTTCTCTATCATATCAGGTTTTAGTAGTGTTGCATTTGTTGCTACTGTTGCTAGTATTCCTTTTGTTCTTAAAAATTCAAGCATGTCAAAGATATCTTTTCTTAAAAATAATTCCCCACCTATCATCATTATCTTTTTTAATGATGGAATTTTGTTGATCATTATTTTGAATTCATCTAATGTCATCTCTCTTACTTTTGTTGTTACAGCAAAATTTATGTAACACATTCTGCATCTTAAATTGCATTTTCCTGTTGGCTCCCATATTAATGTATCAGGCATTGGTACTTTTCCTGATTCTCTGTATTCATGGAATTTATCTTCTAGGTTTTCATAATATTTTTTTAAGTAGTATTTTCTAGCAACATTCATGACTCCCAGATTAGAAGCTAGATTTTTTAGTTTATTTGGTACAAAAGACATTTTTTTCTCTCTAGGTTTCAGACTTTTACTTCCTTTTTAAGTTTTGCGGATTTGTAGATTGATAATATTATTTTTAATGTTTTGAATCCATCCTCTCCTGTTACAAATGGTTCTCTATTATTGTTTATGCTATCAGTAAAATCTTTTATCTGTTCTCTAATGCTTCCCTTTTTTATATATAATAAATATCTGATATTCTTTATTTGTTTTAAAAGATTTCTTGAATGTATTTTCAATATATGTATTCCATTATGACTATACAATAATATATTTCCTTTCTCACATTTTATTTCTATAGTATCAGGCATTGTTTTTGGTGCTGTTACTGTTGCTTCTATCTCTGCTTTGATAGTATTTTTAAATTTAATATAAGCATGCACTCCATCCTCAACTTCCATTTTATAATCATAAGATAATTCTCCCTTAACACTTTGAGCATCTCCTAATAGATAACTTAATAGATCAATATAATGTATTGCCTGTATTATTAGAACTCCCCCTCCTGATGTATCCTGTTTTGATCTCCATCCTCCTGAACTTTCATAATATTCTTTTGTTCTATGCCATTTCATATTGGCTTTTACAGATTCTATTTTCCCTAATTCTTTTTTATCAATTATTCTTTTAGCTAATAATATTGCTTTATCAAATCTTTTTTGTGATATTACTCCAAGTTTTACATTATTTTTTTTGCATGCATCTATTAATTGTTCTGCTCTATCTAAGTTTGTATCAATAGGTTTCTCGACTAATACATGTTTTTTTGCATTTGCTGCCTTTATTCCTAGTTCTGCATGCTTATTATTCTTAGTAACTATATCCACAGCCTGTATATCTTTATCTTTTAGTAATTCTTCATAATCTATATATGCTTTTATTTCATATTTTTTTGCAAATTCTTCAGCTCTCTCTTTATTTTCGCTTCTTACAGCAATTAATTTACAATTTTTATTTTTTAATAATGCTCTAGCATGTACATGTGCTATTACTCCTGTTCCTATTATTGCAAATCCTATTCTCATAATTACTAAGTTATAAAGAATTATTAATAAAACTTTGTTATATTATCTTTTAAGAAAAATTAATAAACACCACTAATCTAGTTTTTTTATGGCAGAAAGACCAGCATGGGTTAAGGATAAGAGTGTAGCTGATGATTTTGAAGTAATCAGATGCAAACCTTATGATGATTATAAAGATCACAAGAATGATGATGGTTGTTATGTTCTTATTAAATTATATTTTGATTCATATGAGATTGGCGTTGCTGTATGTGACTATAAACATATGATATTGAAAGAATTTAGAGGTAAGAGACCTCAGGATATTTACAATTCCTTATTTGAATACTCTGAGAAGAATAATCTTAAATGGTTTAATAATCTTCAGCATGCTGCTTATTTAGGTAAAGAATTGAAAAAAGCAGAATTATGTTTGGCTTTAGGTTCTAATAATTATTATCAGGAATAAATTTTTATTTATCTACTCTAACTAATAATGTTCCTTGGCTCTCACTTGTTTGTCCACCACTAACTACAACTCTGCATCCTGTTGCTCTTATTCCACCATTTAAGTCCTGGACTAATAATGGAATTACTGGTGTTTTGGCACCTGAAGTCAAAGGATATTCTAATGATTCTGATTCTTTAGTATCATAAAATAAACATCTTAATTTATCATCTTTTATTGGAGTTGTAACAAGTTTAACTTTTACATCTCTTTCTTCTAAATTTAAAACAACAACTTTAACAGACCTATCACCGTCAGGTTGGATCGACACACTATCTGGCGATATTGTTAAGAATTTGGTCACATCACTTAATCCTTCTGATAACTGTTTTTGTGCATCCTCAAATGTCGCATCAGAAAGATCTAAAACGCCTATTCTTATTTTATTTACAAAGAATAGCCCAAATGATAATAATGCAACTCCAATTACAATGACTATTATAGTAGTCATAGAAAGTTCTATCGCACCCTTTTTGTTTCGCATATAATATCAGAAATTTTCTTTCTTATAAAGGTTTTTATTTAAAAAAAATAATAAAAAATATTAGATTTCATTTAAATCTAAATCATTGTCTAGATTATCTAATTCATTATCAGAACTATCATCAGAAGCATCAGTTCCAAGATCTTCATCTAGATTTTCTGAAGTCTCTGTTGTATCTGTGCTTTCTTGATTAACAGTTTTACTACAGCTTATTGCTGATAATAAAAGCAATATTATCAATAATGATGTTATTTTTCTCATTTATCTCATGCCTCCTTTTTAGTCTTTGCAGATTTATTTAGCTCTCTTATCTTTGCTACAACATCCTTTAAGTTTTCATTTGCATCTTTCAAGTTTTTATGCGCATCAGATAATAGTTTAAGTGCTTCAGTTTTTAGCTCTTTATTCTTTGTTGTCCTTGCCTCTTCTATCTTAACTGATGCTTTTGCATGGTTTTCTTTTGCTGATGCGACATTTGCCTTGAATTTATCAACATCTGGCTGTACTGAACTTATATCTTTTCCATCTGTTTTTAATCTATCAAGTATCTTCTGCATCTTTTTTTCCATACTTTCAGCTTTTTTTATTATCTCTCCAACTCTTTTTCCTAAGAATGCTCCATTAACTTCTTTTACTGAATTTCTTGTCTCTTGTAAGTTCTTTCTTAATAATAATGCTATATCTTTTAATTCAGTTCTTGCTGAATCTTCAGGCATTCTACTTATTTTATCTTGTATAGTCTTTAGTTTTGTAATTAATTCATCTAAAGCAGCTATATGTTCTTCTTTATTTTCTAAGTCTGAAGCTTCTACTCTTTTCTTCTCATTTTCTAAGACTTTTAGTATTTCTTCAGATGATATTTTTAGGAATGGTTTTGCTTCAGCCTTGAATTCTCTTACTTTCTCTGAACATTCAGGTGTCTCTTTTGTTTTTAATGTAGTCTTGCTGCATTTTTTTGCTTCCTCTTTTAATTCTTTATAGCCTTTTCTAGACTCTTTCAAATCTTTTCTAGCATCTTTTACATTCTCTTTTGCCTCTTTACGCACCTCTTTGTTCTGCTCTTTGTCTATTCTTTTTTCGCTATTTGTTGTAGTATTCTCTTCTGCATATACAGAAAACACGCTTACTAAGAATATACATAATACAAATATTGACATTATTTTTTTCATCTTATTTTTCCTCCATGTTTTTATGCTGGATTAGTAGTCTGAAGATTATAGCCATCTAGGTTAAAGCTTAAATCTTTTAATGCTACCCTTGCATCATCTAATGAATGTATTAATAACTCATGGTTTTGTGGTGTTGGGAATCCTCTTTTTTTCCTGTCATCATTCCACATCTCTGTCTCTAAAAACTTTATCACACCACTGTCTTTCTCTGAATTGTCATCTCTTAATTCTTTTATTATCATTTCAATTGCTTTCTTTAATTGTTCTGTATTTTTTAATCTGTCGCTCTGGTATGTTATATCGTTCTTTATTTTTTTATCTACTAATGTATTTGCCTCTACTAAAAATATTTTCATCTCAACTAATCTCTGTTTTATATTATTATATTGTTCCTCATGTCTTCTTGCTGCCTGGAATTCTTTTGTTCCATCTAAAAATTTGCTTATGTATGTATGTGCATTTTTTATACTTGACTTCATACTATGTAAAGCACTATTATCAGGCTCTTCCTCTCTCCTTTTGAACATATCTAAAAATCCCATAATTTAATGTATTAATTCTTGATTTATAAGAATTTCTGTAAAAGATTATATCATAATCATTCCCGAAACCTTTTTAAAACCCTCAAGTTTCTCATTTCTTACTTTAGATGTAATATCTAATAGAGATTTAATAATCTCACTTGTTCCGCAAGGAGCGTAATGAAATATGGCAAGCATAAACGATGGAGACATCCAAAAATCAATTGAGAAATTATCAGAGAGTTTAAAGTCTCTTGTTAAATCTCCTGACTGGGCTCTTTTTGTTAAGACTGGTGCTGGTAAGGAACGTCCTCCAGTTGATTTAGACTGGTTTTACAAAAGATCAGCTTCTGTTTTAATCACAATTTATAGAAGAGGACCTATTGGTGTAGCTAAACTTAGAGTTAAGTATGGTTCAAGAAAACGTAGAGGTCATAAACCTGCCAAGTTTTGTTTAGCTTCAGGTAAGATTATCAGGAATGTTATGCAGCAATTAGAAAAAGCTGAGTTAGTTATCAATAAAAAAGATGGTATTCACAAGGGAAGAATAGTCTTACCTAAAGGTAAGTCTTTGGTTGATAAAAGTACTGTAAGATGAAAGAGGATAAAGAAAAAATTCAAAAACAAATTTTAGAAATGGAAAACATGGCAAAACAATATCTATCTCAAGAAGCATTGGTTCGTTTCGGTAATTTGAAATCCGCTCATCCTGATAAAGCTTTTCAAGTATCTGCAGTTATCTGTCAGTTAGCTAATGAAGGTCATTTGAAAAGTGTTATTAATGATCAGCAATTCAAAGATTTATTATTGAGGATAGAACCTGAGAATAGACAGAGTTCTTTCAGGATTATGAGGAAATAATGGCAAGATTTAAACCTAAGGCAAAGAAATTACGTTTAGCTAAGAAAGGAAAACAAACACGTTGGGCTCCTATCTGGGTTATTCCTAAGATTAATAAAACTATGAAAAAGATTCATCCAGCTCGTTATACATCTAAGAAGAGGAGTTGGAGAAGGACTAAGACAAGAGCATAAACATGGCAGATGAAAAACTATTTACAATTCCTTTAAGGAAAGAATTTTTGAAAGCTCCTATATATAAGAGATCTTCAAAAGCAGTTAGAGCTGTTAAACAGTTTATAGTTCGTCATTTGAAGACTGAAAAAGTTAATGTTGGTCCTCAATTAAACTTACAGATATGGTCTAGAGGTAAATCAAATCCTCCTACTAGAGTTAAAGTTCATGCTATGGTTCGTGATGGTATCGGTTTTGTTGAACTAGTTGACGTTCCTTTCGCAGCTGAGATTACTAAAGAAGATAAGAAAGATTCTAAGAAACCTTCTGTTAAGAAAGCAGAGTCTAAAACAGATAATAAGGAAATGCGTAAAGAACAAGGTCATGAAGAAGCTAAAGAAGCTAAGAAAGAGCATGGTCCTAAGACTGTTAATCAGCCTGATAAGAAACTTAAACAGAATGAGCAGGTTTTCCAGCATACTGAAAAAATCTCTATGGTTATTCCTGAATCTGGTAAGAAAGATAATTAATTTTTCTTTAATATTCTAATATTAACATTTATAAGTTCTTTTAATGTCTTAGTTTTTATGTTTAATAAAAAACCTTTTTCTATAGAAAAGATTATTGATGAAACTTTAGTAATACTTTGTAATGAAAATGATCATAGGATAATTACTTTCGATAATCCTATAAAGACGTTAATTATTGATGAAAGTGATAAAAGATTAAAAGAAGCCTACATGCAATATCATAGAGTACATATTTTTAATTTTGCAAAATATTGGGCTATATTAAAAGGTAATAACATTGATAATAAATATAATGATATTATGGTTTTAGATATGGAAGAAGAATTTTCTACTCGTGATTTTGATGATGTTCAACAAGGAGAATTAATTAGGAGAGTTAGAAATAATAAAAATTTTAGACAATCAATAATAGTTGCTGAATCTTCTGGCAGATTATTAGAAAAAAGATATTCAGGACCTGTACTTTCAGGAACAAATTTTGAACCTCGTTTAAGATTGTATAAAGAACTAAATAGGGGTATTAAAAGATTTGAGAGAGAAAAAGATGGTGTTTTAAAATATGATCCAATGTTTGCAGATGTTTTAGCAATATCAATAAAAAAAGCTTTAGATTATGAAACCTTTATTAGAATTGGTGTAGAAGCTGAGGCTGGAGCAAATAATGTTAAAATAGAACCTAAAGAAATTGAACTATAAACTACAAGTATAACATTTATAAGTTCTTTTAATTCTCTTAATTTTATGAATAAACTTCCTTGGGAAACTAAGAACAGAGAAATTTTAGTGAAAAAACAATCTGTTACAGATGAAAAGTATGGAAAAAAGCCAGAAGACAGAACAGCACAAGAATTACTTAATAGTGGAGTAATATCTTTGAATAAATCAGATGGTCCAACTTCACATCAAGTAGCAGATTACGCTAAAAAAATATTGGAATCAGATAAAGTAGGTCATGGCGGGACACTTGAAATCTAATTAGGTTAGTGAAATCCCGGAGTTACTGGAGTTCTTCCAATATCAATAGGCAAAGCCACGAAAATTATGGATGCTTTATTGAAGGCTGGTAAAGAATATATTTGTTTGATGCATATTCACTCTCCTGTTTCTGAATCTGAAATTCGAGAATCTGCTAATAAATTAATTGGAAAAATTACTCAATTACCTCCTTTGAAATCCGCTGTTAAGCGTGAATTTAGAGAACGTGAAGTTTATTATATGGAAATTTTAGAGATTAGAAAACAAGATGTTTTATTTATTATTGGCTGCCAGGCAGGAACATACGTGAGAAGATACTGTGATGATTTTGGAAAGATG
>JWKX01000001.1 GCA_000806155.1 archaeon GW2011_AR18 | reverse complement strand
ATCAATATCCATAACTTAAAGGTAATTCAACCATTTATAAAAGTATTTTTTACATAAAAACTGAAAGATTTACAATAAATCCTACTAAAGACATTTTAAATCTGAAATCAAAGTTAATATCATGAGCTTATTCAGATATGTAACAGCAACAAAATGGACAGCAAAGGCATTATTGATAGCTTATGCAACATATGCATGTCATCATGAGATAGAAAAAGCTGTAAATACAGTAGAATTCTATTTCAGCAAATCAGAACCTGGATATGTAAGGAAAGAACAAGCATTAAACTTAGAAATAGTTCATGAACT
The DNA here is from genome assembly GCA_000806155.1 of archaeon GW2011_AR18. GTDB lineage: Archaea > Nanobdellota > Nanobdellia > SCGC-AAA011-G17 > GW2011-AR18 > GW2011-AR18. Next base: position 69,897 of record JWKX01000001.1, on the reverse strand, counting down.
AAATGGCAAGGGAAATCTAGAGACTTATGTAAAGAATTATTCACAAAGACTGCCTGTGTATATAAGAGAGAATGGAATAATAGTAGGTGATAGTGATTATAATATATCAAACTTAACAGAAAAAGAGAGAAGTTTATTAGTAGATATAGAGACAAAAAAAGCAAATGGGTATTATGATGAGTGAATTTCCAGAATAATTGAAAGATTTACGAAAAAACTTCCTAAAGAGTATTTAAGAATTAAAGTTCAATATAATAAATGGGAATAGAAACTGTTCTAGGGTCTAAAGATAAGGGTGTATTCATGGATTATGCACATTATAATGCAGATAAATACAATCTACATGAAAAACCATTTGATTACACAGAAGATATGATAGAAAAATGCTGGGAATTAATTGTTGATAAACATAATTATAAGTCAATATGGAATGCAAACAAAAACTGTGAATGGGTATACAATAATATAAGACCATATGGTGATAGAAATACAACTATATATCGTTCTGCTTCTGAAACATTTGAGGATATGATGGGAGAGTGTGTTGATAGAAGTTTTTTATTAATAACAATGAACAATTTAATGGGAATGAATGCAGGATTTGTATCTGTAATGAAAACATATGATGGTAGAACTAAGCCTCATGTATGTACATATGTCAGAGATTTTAATGAAGGATTTGTATTATTAGATCCTGCATTGTATGGATATGATCCCAAACATAAACAATACGCAGTATATGACAGAGAGATGGTAAAAAGATTCTATAATACCTATTGTATGGCATTTAACAGAAGAGATACAGAAGATTTTGAGAGATACATTAATGAATTTGATAATCTAGACAGAAGATTAAATGGGATGCCTGAAGTCAATATGCAACAATCATTTGGAAATTCTATACAACAGAATAATCAATACCAAAATACCAATAATTATTCAGGTACGCCATTTTTTACAGCAAGCAATGCATTAATGGCAATTGGAGGAGCAATAGCAATAAGAGTATTCTTTCCTGATTTCTTTGAAGCTTTCTCAGAATATGTAAATATCTTTAAATAAATTATGAATCAATTATTTTAATAACTTTATTAATAATAAAATTAATATCTGTAGAATCATCATTGTATATTAGATAATCAAAATCATTCTTGTGAAGCATTTCATCATCAAAAGATTTTAGTCTAGAGATAACATCATTATCGCCACGATCCTTAATTCTTTTAATAGCAATATCTTTATCTTTAGGGCAAATGAAAATAGAAGTGCATTTAATACCTAAACTAATAATCTTCAAAGCACCTTTATAATCAATAATCTTAATTACGTCTTTTCCTTTATTAATTAAATTGAAAGAATCTTTAGTAGTGCCATATAAATTACCATGGACGTTTTCGTATTCAATAAACTCATCATTATTAATCATCTCATTAAATCTATCGGAGGAAATAAAATGATAATCAATATTGTTTTTTTCAGAATCTCTTGGAGAACGAGTTGTATAAGAAACTGCTCTAGAAGTATTTTTTCTATTATGAAGAATATAATTAGTGATAACTGTTTTTCCTGAACAAGTAGGTCCAATAATAAGAATTAATTTACCATTTTTCATTTAAATAAATTGAAATTAACTATTATAAAAAACTATTTATCACTCCAACGAAAATGTTATTTGTATTTTACAACAGCTATTGCACTTATTTCTTCCCTATTTTCCATATTACATTAAAATAATTTCTAAATGCTTCAGCAGCTTCTTTACTTTCAATTAAAAAAGCAATAGGGTTTTCAGTCCAAACAATTATGGAAACATTATTACCAAATATTTGTGTAGCTATTGGACTATCAAATTCTTTAGGCAAATATCTTACATCACAATGTTTTACCATTGGGCTATTTCTAATTCTTTCAGAAACAATTAGTCTAGTTTTACATCCAGATTTCTTCTTTCTCTTAAGATAATCATCAAAATAGGCTTGCATTAAACTTCTAAATCTACCATGGCTTCCAAAAGTTAAAACTTCTTTATGTTTTAATATTGATTCATAAATCGTCTTAACACCCCTTTTTCCAAAGAAAACATGTGCTTCTTCTTTATTCATGGCTTCAGATTTTAATTTGTTAAGATCACTTATTATTTTAATTGCATTATTTTTCTTATTATCTAATTCAATTTGTTCTTCTTTTAAAAGATCTAATAAACTGTGAGGATCTATGGCCTGAAAATGCTTAGTATTTTCTTTAGTAATATAATTAACTAAACCTTTCTCTATTAACCTCTTCAAAACATCATATACTGTAGCTCTGTGTAATCCAGTTTTCTTAACTAAAGGTCCTGTTTTTGTAGAACCAATTTTAAGCAGTTCTAAGTATACTTTAGCTTCTACTTTTGTTAAACCTAAATTGCCTAAACTGATTAAATAATCCATAATAAAAATAAATTGTAAATCTATTTAAATGTTGTCATATAACATGACTACACTTTTTAATATACTCTACTATTACTACTAATTGATGAAAAAACTATGGTAAAAAAAATAAATTTGGATAAGATAACACTTTTAGTTAAGGATAGAATGTCTGATCTTAAGATTAAACAAGACCATTTATCACATTCTATTGGAGTTAAGAGGCCATATCTAAATGCCTTTCTCAATGGTCGTCGTTCAGAAAATAACAATATGAGGATTGAGTCATTAGACATACTGTCTGATATGCTGAATTTGACTGAATCAGAGAGAGAAGAATTAATAAAATCATGGTGTCCACTTTTACCTAGAAAGAATGCTGCATATCCTAATTATTATTCATCAAAATTTTATTTATTAGGCCCTTATACTGCTGAAAGAGAGAATTGTCCAATAAGTAGTGTTTGGACTTTTTTAGAAAATTATAAGTTCTTTTACAATAATGATTCATTAGTCAAAGAACTGGGTGATAGAATTAAAAGTGGTGTTGAATATGTTTTCTTTGGAGATCATGAATCAGGAATTGAAAGATTAGCAACCTCTTTAAGAAGTAGTGGAGTTGATTTACCATTATTAATAATGGGGCCTTCTTTCTTAGGACTACTAAGTAATCAGATATATAATCCCCAAACTATTGGTTCTTATCCACTTATTGGCATTGCAATTAGAAATAATATTCCTAGTAGTTCATCACCTGATCTAAATGTAAACAGATTGTACAGGTTTTATGAAACTTTTGCAAATCCTATTAAATTATTAAAAGAGGGTTTAGAAGTTGAAGGATTTAAGAGATTATAGTTTCTTACTCATATAAACGCTATCCTTAGAGTAACCTAATTTTTTATAATATTCTTTAACACCAATACCAGAAATAACTAACATTTTATCACAATTCCATTCTTCTTTAGCAATTTTTTCAGCTTCTTCCATAAGTTTTTTACCATATCCTCTATGCTGAACAATACCCTCTTCACCTATAGGAGTTGCCTGACCATAAACATGAAGCTCACGAATACCAGCAGAAGTTGAAGTAATTTCAGGCCTAAATGGTTTGTAAGGTTTTCTTAATCTGCAGAATCCTAATAAAATATCATTCTTAGAATCAATAATACTAATGAAAACTTCTTTTCCATTACTTGAATCATAATATTGTTTTTTAATTTCAACAGAATCATAATCAACTTCCTTACCCATAGGTTCGCGACATCTAATGCATTTACATTTAATATTTTTTTTAATAAGTTCTTTATCTATGAACTGTCTTAGATTAGTATGTCCAATGCCTGCTTCAGTCACTTTAGTTGGGATATCCCTGTTAACTCTGTAAACTCTACAATAATTTTCAATAAACTTTTTACATTCAGCAATAATTTCAGCACCCTTTTCAGTTGTCAAAGGAGTAAACAACCTATTCTTGTATTGAATATATAATGGAGTTCCAGGCATAACTATGCATGGATAAATCTTCAAACCATCAGGCCTGTAATTTTGGTTAGAAAATAATTCCTTAAACATATTAATATCTTCATCTCTTGATGTGTTTGGAAGACCAGGCATCATGTGTAAAGTAGTTTTTAAAAAAGAGTCTTTCAATAACTGAATTGATTTAATAGAATCATTTAAAGTATGCCCACGATTAGTTGCTTTAAGAACATCTTCTTTCAAAGTCTGAATACCTAATTCAACTCTAGTTGTTCCTAATTTTAATATTTCATTAATTTCAGATTCCATGCACCAATCTGGTTTTGTCTCAATAACTAAAGCTGTAGATCTAATCTTAGAAGTTTCATTCCTTAACTGTTCTTTTTCAACATTAGAAGTTCCTTTGAATTTTAAAATCTTATCAGCAATCTTCAAACCTCTTTCCTTATCCTTAACAGAACCTGGAAGTTCGAAAAAATCTTTGAATTTATCAAAATCCAGTTTATCATTAGTGAAAAACATTTCAGAAAAATCATTCATGGCTTTTAGGATATAAATAACAACTTCATCTTGATACTCTTTAGGGAAAGAACAAAAAGTACCACCTTGAATAATAATTTCTGCTTTATCTGGAATATGATTAAGTAATATATATTGTTCAATCCTGTTGAAAACTATCAAATAAGGATCATAATTAGATCTAATTGCACGCATAGTAGAAGGTTCATTACCAGTATAAGATTGAGGAACATCACCGAAATTTGATTTAGGACCACCTGGACAAAAAGTGCATTTACCATGAGCACAGGCAATAGGTTTTGTCATGACAGCAATAGGAGCTACTCCTGAAAGAGTTCTTACTGGTTTTGATAATAATAAATTCTTGAAAATTTCTTTATTGGATTCATCAAGATGTTCAAGGATATCAATATTAGAAGGAAACTTATTTAATTTATATTTTTTAGAAATCTGACGTTTAAGAGAGTCTAGACTAGAATAATCCTTAGATTTAATCCTGGATATTAATTCAATAATAGCTTCTTTCATAATACAAAGAATAAAGAAAACAATATTAAAGGTTTTGAATATGCTTAAATTATATAAAATAACTCAAATATGTTAATAGATAAAAAAATAAATTAAAATAAATCAGAAAAGAAATTCTTTATAGCCTCTGCAACTGATTCTTCACTATCAACATCACATTTCTCATCATAACCCTCTCCTGAATAATCAGTCCAAGCACCATTAATACAATTCCTTACAGTATCAGCCCTATTATTACATTGGAATTGTGCTATACTCTCATCACAAGCCATACTATTGCATACCTGTTCTATGTTTTCTCTAACACCCTCAGAAAGATAACCATAAGGAGTACATGTCCTATAAATACCATTCTCAGTATCACATACTAATTCATTAGGAATACATTCCCTAGAACTTGAACATAATTCTGAATACCTGATATTATTAAGAGTCCAGGTATTAGACTCACATACAGACAATTCCTGAGATATAGTATTACATTTGTATTCACCATCATTACATGAACTTTCAGGAGTCAATGCTGGACAAGAGTTTTCTTCTGTAACATTAATTTCATTATCAGGTCTTTGTATATCAATTACTGGATTATTTACAGGAACAGTAGGACAGGCAGAACAATAAGCTCCACCACAGTCTACATTAGATTCGTCTACATCTCTTACAAGATTAGAACAGTGACCTCTTCCAGTACATTCTGAATCAAGCATATCCCTATTACCGTCACAATCATTATCCTTGTTATCATTACAAATCTCTTTAATATGAACATCATCACAGTTACCAGCACCGCAACCGCCAATAACATTAGTCAAATTATCAGGTCTTGTGTAAGAATCTGAATCATCACAGTCTCTAGTTGTACCACAGTTATCACGATCAAAGAAACCATCATTATCATCATCATTACAATTAGAAGGAACAGAAGAAAGGCATTTACCGTCACTGCATGAGGAGCAACTAGATATTAAAACTTTAGCTTCATTTCCTGAACAATAATATTCCTGGACTTTACAGTTTTCTCCAGAACATGATTCAGCAAAACCGCCAGAACCTTCAGGGTAACAAATATCAGAATGAGACTCTTGAATAATAGCTCCAGTTTGAGCATTTCTTAAAACAAGATCAACTTTACCTTTTGCAGAAAGATCAGCTGAAGAAGGACCAGAACACTTTTCTAAATCTCCAGTGTAAGTAGTACAGACATTATTAATACAATACATGTTACGTGATGGATCACATGCGGCGTCCTTACCTGAAGAGTAATCACAAGACCAACCTTCCTGAGCTTCAGAACCTGCTAAGACATTAAAAGAAAAAACAACACTAAATAATACTAAAAATACTATAACACTTCTTTTTACCATATTTATTTAAGGAAAAAACTTCTTTATAACATTTTCGCATTCATCTATATTATATTACATATGTCATTACCATAATCTTCTTAAAGAAGAGAACCAAAAAAAATTGCTATGAAGACAGCAAGAATACTAAACAGAGAGTATAGTGCATCATTATGGAAAAGAATGGTTGCTTATCTGATAGATTCAATAATATTAAACTTTGTAGTTGTGCTGCAATTCAATAATTCATTCAGTGATATAAAATTATTAAGTCCTCAAATAAATACAGGAATAATAATGGCAAGTCTTATAATAATAGTATTACAATTGTTTTATTTCACAATACTGGAATATAAATTACAACAGACAATAGGGAAAACACTACTGAACCTATATGTGAAAAGCACGATAAATAATGAGTTAACTTTTATACAAGTATTGTTAAGAAATATAACAAAACCATTTGGAATAATCTTATTGATAGATGTAATCTATATGATATATAAGAAAGGAAACCAGAGATTATTCGAGGTATTAAGCAACACACAAGTAGTTGAGAAAGGAGTGGTAATAAAATGAATAAATGGGGAATATTCGCAGTAGTAATAATAATCTTATATATCGTAGCAGGGCTAGGCTCAAAATTATTCAATGTACAGGATTATGAGGATAAAATATTAGTGATACCAATAAATGGAGTAATAACATTAGAAAAAAGCAGTGGAATATATGGATTAGGCGGGCAATCAACTGAAACTGTATTAGAAGATATAAAAACTGCAGGAAAAGATAAAACAGTAAAAGGAATAATCTTAGAGATAAACAGTCCTGGAGGGGCAGTAGTAGCAAGCCAGGAGATAGCAGATGCAGTAAAATCAATAAATAAAACAAAATATGCAGTAATAAGAGAAGTAGGAGCATCAGGTGGGTATTGGGTGGCAAGTTCAACAGACAAGATAATAGCATCACCAATGAGCATAACAGGGAGTATAGGAGTAATAGGAAGTTATCTAGAGTTCAGCGGATTATTTGAAAAATATGGAATAGGATATGAGAGAATAGTATCAGGAGAGAAAAAAGATATAGGGACACCATACAGAGACTTAACTCCAGAAGAAAAAACATTAATGGAAAATAAATTAAAAATAGTACATGAATATTTCATAAAACAAGTAGCTATCAACAGGCATATGGAAATAGATGATGTGAGAAAAATAGCAACAGGAGAGTTCTATCTAGGAAGTGAAGCAAAAGAACTAGGGTTAATAGATGAATTCGGCAATAGAGAGACAGCTATAGAACTAATGAAAAAAGAACTAAATAATACAGAGATAAAAGTAATAACAAGAGAACACCAGACAAGCATATTTGATTTATTCTCAGGAGTAAGCTATAATATGGGAAGAGGGATAGGAAGTGTATTATTAGAACAGGAACAAAAAGGGTTAAGGATAGAGGTTTAACTATTTACACTTTTTATTATTAATAAATAAATTTAAATAAAGCCAGATTCCTAAATATTATAATGATAAAGAAAATATTATTCTTAATATTAATAATAGGGGTTGTATATTATGCGGCAAACTATTTTTCTGTAAAACCCTCATACCATTCAGAAGAATTAAAATTTATAGATTTACCAGAAGGATTCAAAATAACAACATTTGCAGATGAGTTAGGAGGAACAACAATCTCAAGACCAGGACCAAATCCAGGACCGAGACTTATGCTAAGCAAAAGAAATGCAGTATTCGTGACAATACCAAGTCAGGGAAAAGTAGTAGCATTAGAAGATAATAATAATGATGGAAAAGCTGAGACAAAAAAAGTATTTATAGAAAATTTGAATAATCCACATGGAATAGATTTTTACGAAGGATATTATTACATAGCAGAAGAGGATAAAGTAGTAAGAGTAAAAGATGATAATAATGACAATATAGCTGATACAGAAACATTACAAAAACTACTAGATCTACCAAAAGGAGGACATTGGACAAGAACTTTAAAAATAATAAATAAAAAATTATATGTTTCAATAGGATCAGACTGCAATGTCTGCGAGGAAACAGATAAAAGAAGATCAACAATAGAACAATGCGAATTAGACGGAAGCAATTGTAAAACATATTCATCAGGATTAAGAAACACAGTGGGATTTGTAGAAAATAAAGGAAAAATAATAGGTGTAGATAACGGGAGAGATGGATTAGGAGATGATTATCCGCCAGAAGAGATAAACATAATAGAAGAAAATAAAAATTATGGATGGCCAAACTGCTATGGAAAACAGATACATGATACAGAATATGATAAAAAAACATATGTAAGAAATCCATGCTTAGATACAGAATCATCATTCATAGATCTACAATCACACTCAGCACCATTAGGATTAGCAGTCTATAATGGAAATAAATTCCCAGAAGAATATAAAGGAAAAATATTCATAGCATATCACGGAAGCTGGAACAGTGAAAAACCAACAGGATACAAAGTTGTAACAGCAGATTTAGAAACTAATGAAGTAAAAGACTTTGCAACAGGATGGATAAGTTCATTAGTTGTAAAAGGAAGACCAGTAGATATAATCAATTACAAAGAAGGATTATTAATATCAGATGACAATGCAGGAAAAATATATCAAGTAAGCTATGAAAAATAATCATAAAGTATATAATAATCTACTAAATTTAAAACTTAAATAAAATCATAAGGAGAAAAATAAAATGACAGCAAAAACAGGAGAATTTAAAGGACATAAGACAATGATATTAAGCGAGGAAGGAACAGAAGACAAATATCCATTCTCATTCGGACTAAAAAAAGCTAGGCTGGGTGTTTAGGCCGCACCTGTAACCATAAACGGTCTTAGATGGAGTCGAAGTCCAAGAGGCGATGCATTAATTTTTGCAGGCCCTAATAACTACAGTGATATCCTGTCCTGTCTGGTTGTTTTGATTGTGAAACTTGTGAGATTGGGAACAAAGCAACAATAAGCATTCAAGATAACGCTTACAGGGTAGCGGGGTAGAGGAAAGATTAGGACTCAACCTGTGAAGATTAGTGTATCCACTCTTGGGCGTGCCTACTAAATTTTTAGCAAAATTATATAAATTTGCATCTTATTATTATTTTATGAATAAAAGAGAGAAAAAAGAGATACTTGTTGAAACTGATGAATATAAAAAAGCTTCATCGCCAAATGTTTTATCTTGTTCACCTGGGCCATGCTATTGTTTAGTGGTATATGATCCTAAATCTAAAACTGCTTATATGTCACATTCTCATGATGATTTTTTTATTAAATATTCAATAGATAAAATAATCAAGTCTTATAAAAAAAATATAAATGAAGTAAAAGTATATCTAAGAGGGGGAAAAATTTATTATCAAGACTATAAAAATAAATCTGAAGCTGAAAAAATTCATTTTCCTGAGAGAATATTACTTGTTGAGTATATAAAAAAACATTTTAATGAAAAAAATATAGATATAGAATTTAATGATGGACGTTTTGCATTAAATATCTATTTTGATATAGAAAAAGGGGAATTAATCTGCACACCATTAAAAATCTGATCATCTAAACTATTTATTCTCAAAATAATCCTGCATTATTTTATTGTAAACATCTTCGAGATTATAACACCTATTTAAGGAGTTTATATGCACCTCTCTCCTGTCATGATCCTTATCACGAATAAAAGCAGGAAGTTCATCAATTATTATAATCTCTCCAAATGTTGCTTTTTCTAATTCTTTAGTTCTTAATTCAGAGAAAACATTATCAAGAGATCTTATCATTGAAGTATTAACTCTGCAATCATGTATAATCAGTTTATTTGTTATAACCATGCCAATATACATCCTACCAAAATCTGTTTTTATATAAAACATCCCAGGACTTGGAGCAACGCTTTTACATATATTAAATTCATAAGATATTATATCAATGGCTTTTTCCATTTCACCTATATCATCTAATCCAGGATTCTCTAATTCCATAGAATTATCAAATAGTTTTTAAATATAAAGTTAACTTCTTTAATCATGGATATTCAGTTAATTAAAAAAATCAAAGATAAAAAAACATTAAGTAATATAGATGATAGTTTTGTTGAGAAATTTATATTATTAATACTGAAACAGAATTCTAAATTAGAGGCTAAATATAAGAAAAACTTACTTAAAGAGAGAGATAGAGAACAGATAGTAAAATCAGTAAGGAATGAATTAAATAAAAGATATGGACAATTCTGGGAAAAAACAGTTGATAATAAAAATGAATTAAATTTAGAATTACATAGTTCAACAAGAGAAAGAGAGAGAATATATCAGGATGTTTATGAAAAAATATTTGAGATAACAGGAAAACCTAAAAAAATATTAGACCTAGGAGCAGGATTAAATGTATTAAGTTATGATCTTATTGGGAAGAATGTATATTATTATGTAAATGAACTAACAGAGAAAGATTGTGAGATAATCTCTGAATATCTAAAAAATAATAAATATAAGTTTGAGATAATAAAAGGGGATGTAACTAAAGATATAAAATTACCAGAAACTGATGTATGTTTCTTGTTTAAATTATTAGATAGCATAGATGTAAAAGATCATAAAACAAGCGAGGAACTGATAAAAAAAATAAAAGCCAGATATCTAGTTATATCATTCTCAAATTTAAGCATAAGAGGTGCAAGAGAGATGAATCATCCGCAAAGAGGATGGATAGAGAGGTTACTTGAGAGATTAGATTATAAATATACAAAAATAGAATACACTGAAGAGACATTTTACGTTGTTGATAAAACTAGACAATCTTCTGATCATTAGGTATAGAAGGCCATCTTATTCCTATAATCATACAATCCTCCTCAGCAACCCATGAATGGCTAATATTTTTAGGGAAAAATAGGTAATCACCTTCCTTATCTAAAATGAAGGTTTTTTTATATTCAGGGAAAATTATCTTTAATCTACCATGGATCATTATTGTCAGAGTTTCTGATTTTAAATTTTTTCCAATACTAATTTTTGAATCACCTTTTTTATACCTTCCCCATTTGATTTCAAAATCTTTACTGTGAAAAGGAGATTTTTCATCTATAAAATGCCCAATAATCCATCCTCTATGTTTTTCATTACCTTCATTAAAATTGCCTTTTAAGACTTCCATTTTTTATATCTTTAAAAGAAGTACAATATAAAACCTATTATTTATTAAAACAATTAAAACTTTTAACTAAATCCTTGTGCTATTCCTTAATTCAGCAGCAATAGGTCCTATATTTTCTACAACAACATCATAAAGTTTCTGTATAGTAACTTCAAGAACTGCTTCCTTCAACTGTCCTGAACAATAATCATTAAGATTAGTTATAGATTTAATATCCTTGACTTCAAGAGTAGAACTAGGAATTGAACATAACATATTCTTACCTTCAAGAGCTTTCTTCAGATCATTAGACTGAGAATTAGACAATTTATTCAACTGAACTTTAATAATGCAATTATCATCTTTCTTAGAGAGGACTTCATAATAATAAGTATTATCATCCTTTTCTGTAATAACCTTAGCTTTAGAACAGTCAAGAACATGATCATTAAAACAATAATAATCACTCTTGCAATTACTAGGAGTATTAATAACAATAATCACAGTTAAAAGAATAACTAAGAAAATTAATACAGACACCTTCTTTTTGTTAATTGAAAGGCATAGCAGGATAGAACTTCTTCTTCTCAGCAATAATGAATAAAAACAATAAAGCAAGAGCAGAACATAAAGATACTATCAAAGCCTGATTTAATCCTAAAGTTTTTAATATAACACCAGAGAATAATAAAGGAAAACCAATATCCCCACCACCAAGCATAGCTTCTGAAACTCTAACTTTAGATACTTTAGAATTCTCAGGAGCTTTCTTGTATTTATTTATTATCTTATTATCAGAATAAGGAACTAACAATCCGGCGAAAACATTAGTTGAAGACTGGAACTTAGCCATAGAGACCATATGCTTAGTATGCCATACAGCAATGAAATCATAAACTGATATCAATATTAATAAAACAACAGCTGAAAAAATATTCAAAACAGGAACAAAAATAGCAGCCAGACCACCATAGATAAATAATTCAGTAAAATTATGGACATAAACATTAGGCTTGAAAATTTTCCATAAAGCAAAGATAATAGCTAAAGTTATAGCGAAAGCTTCAGGAATGAAAGCATTGAAAGCAATAGTCAGAGTCATGAAAACAGATAGTAAAAACCAGAACTTCCAAATCTTAAGAGCTTTAAACCTTATCAATAATAAAGCCAGAGCAGTAGCAATAATAATAGTGAGAAAAATCGGGAGATAAGAAGTCTCTTCAGCAAATTGCGGCTTTTCTATATTCAAAGGCAAATCAGCAGTTGAAGGCAAGTAATGATTAATAACATATAAACCGATAAGATGAGAACAGATAAATAATAATAAAAGAATAATTGTTACTTTAATATTATGTTTCATAAACTAATTAAAATTTAATTTTATATAAAGGCTTTGGAATCATAGTATAGTAAATATCATCCATAAACCAAGAGCTAATAATACTAAACCTGTAGCTAGACGCATCAAAGCTTTATGTTTCTGTCTCCATCTCTCAAACTTAACAGTAGAAGATTGCCTATAAACCAACAAAAGAATTACAACCAAAGGAATAACAAATATCACATTATATATCACTAAGAATAAAATATTAGAAACTGTAATACCAGTAAAAGACATCAATGCTAAGACTGCCAAATAAACAGCACCAGTACAAGGAAGTTCAACCAAAGCAACAAAAACACCAAGAGCAAAAGCAGTCAGTGGATTACCTGAAACACTGCTAACATATTTCTTGATCCTCTCAGCTTCAGAAGGGAAAATAGATAATGAAAACCCTTTACCGTACCAAAAATAGTCTTTAATCTCTAATAAACCTGCAATGACCACTATAACAGCTAGAACAACATAAGAATAAACAGAGAAACTCCCCAAACTCTGGATAATAGGCAATAATAACAAACCTGCAAACAAGTAAGTAAGGAAGACAGCAAAAATATAGACGAAACCATTAACTAACATCTTAGATTTCTTCTTAGTGGTCTTAGCTAAATAAGCTAATAAGAATATCAAGACACCGAAAGCACAAGGGTTAATACCATCTATCAAAGAGGCACCTATAATTATTGGCAAATTAATATCACTCATCTAGCAAAACTCACAAACTTTTTTCTTCTTACAATCATTAAATTTCTTCTTACATTTATCAGAACAGAACTTCTTAGATTCAAAACTAATAATCTTAACTAAAGTCTTCTTGCAAACAAAACAATCATTATTCATCTTATTCACCTCCAAAAGTTATTTTTATCTTATCACCATCATTCCATACATAATCATGGAACTGGAAATTCTCAATATCATTAACAAACATCCTAACACGAGATGGAGTATTATCACATAAATCATTATTGCATTTATCATTAATACAAGTATTACTGAACCCCATATTGACAGATTCATGATTAAAGAAATTCTTAAGCTTCAAAGGTTCAGTGTCAATAATTTTTTGAGTCTTATTATTGTAAGCTAATTTTTCCTCAAAATGGAGAATGTTTCTTTCTTTATGAGTATGAGTCCCTCTCTTGTTGCCAGCTTCTAAGGGAAGATCTAATTGTTTACTACAGACATCTATACTAACTTCAGAATGAATATGCAACGCAATAATACAATTATTCTCATCCTTACAGACAATAAAAGATTCTGAATTCTCACCAGAACTACTCTTCTTAAAAACATAGACAGAATAAGCAAGACCAATTATAACTAATAATATCACTAAATAGACACTATACTTAAATAGATTATTCACCTTCTTCTTAGACATGATATTATAAAACTTAAATATTATATAAATATTTGCCTGACTATCTGTTTTTTCTTGATATTACATTTTAGACTTATTCTTAATCTATAACTACTATATAGTAACTATAATGAAAAGCTTTATAAACCTTTACTGTTATTATTGTATAGTTGTAAAATGATTGTAAAAGAAGAACTATTGAAGAAATTGAGAAGTACATTCAACTTAAACATATATGAAGTAAAAATCTGGGTATCACTATTAGGAAAAGGAGCAGCAACAGCAGGAGAATTAAGTGACTTAAGCAATGTACCTAGATCAAGAGCATACGATGTCCTAGAAAGCTTAGAAAAGAAAGGATTCATAATCATGAAACTAGGAAGACCAATAAAATACCTAGCAGTACAGCCAACAGAAATATTAAAGAGAGTAAAGAAAGGATTCCAGGACAGAGCAGAAGAACAGATACAGATGCTAGAAAACGTACAGACAACAGATGTATTCAAGGAATTAAGCTTATTATTCAAACACGGAATAGACAATGTAGATCCAAGCACAATCGCTGGAAGCTTCAAAGGGAGAGAAAATGTCTATGACCATATAAATAATTTAATAAACAATGCAGAGAAAGAGGTACTAATAGTGACTACTGCTGATGGCATAGTAAGAAAAGCAGAATATTTAAAAACAACATTCAAGAAAATAAAGAACAACAAAGTAAAAGTAAGAATAGCTGCACCACTAAAGACAGAAAAAGCAAAAGAGGCAGCAGAAGAGCTAAAAGAGTATGCAGAAGTAAAAGATATAAATTTAAATGCAAGGTTTGTTGTAGTAGATGATAAAGAACTGGTGTTTATGGTAAATCACGACAAAGTACAGGATAATACAACAGATGTCGGAATATGGGTATCAACACCATTCTTCGCAGGTGCATTGAAAGAGATGTTTGAACAAGTATGGAAACAATAAAATTATTCTTAGTATATGATAAAGAAGGTAAACTAACTTTAGTTGAAGTAGTAAATAATTCTAGGATAGATGCAGTAATGGGATGTGATAATATAAATCATGCTGCTAAAAATGTCAGACTATATAGAGACGGAGTTGATTCAGGCTTAGTCATAGACAGAAGCAATGTTCCTGTACATGTAAATGCACATAATAGATTATACCAGAAACTTTTAGAAAAAAATGGTTATACTGAAATAGATGAAGACACAGCTGATGAGTTCAGTTTAATATTCGCCAGATATAAAGATGATAATGCAGCCTGAAAAATTCTAAAAGATAATTATATAAACCAAATATTAATTATAATACTTAATGACAGAAGTCAAAAAGATAGTGAACCAGTTACATCCATTAGAGAGAAAATTATTACCATTATTAAAATTCAATAATATACAGTCAGAAATAGTGAAAAACTCTAAATTAGAAGAAGTAGAGATAACAAGAGCAGCACAATGGCTAGAAGCAAAAGGCTTAGTAATAAATGAATTAACAATAACACAAACAGCAAAATTAACAGATCATGGAAGAAAATATTTAGAAAAAGGACTACCAGAAAAAAGATTTTTAAGAACAATAAAAAATACAATACTAAACTTAGAAGAGATAAAACAAAAAGCAGAACTAAGCAATGAAGAGGTAAATGCATGCATAGGATTGCTAAGAAGAAATAATTACATAGAAACCATAAAAGAAAAAGAGGCAAAATTCAAAATAACCAATCAAGGAATTTCTGTATTAGAAAAAAAATCTGATGAAGAACAATTATTAGAGAAATTAAAAGATGGAGCAAAAACAGAAATATTCAGTGATAAAGATAAAAAAATAATAGAAGAATTAAGGAAAAGAAACATAACTAGAACAGATGAGAACAAAGAGAGAAAAATAACATTAACAAAATTAGGAAAAGAGATAGTAAAAGAAAAATTAGATGTAAACTTAATAGAGAATCTAACGCCTGAAATATTAAAGAATAAAGAGTGGAAAGATAAAGAATTCAGAAGCTATGATGTAAAAAGTCAAGTTCCAAAATTAATAGGGGGAAGAGGACATCCATTACAGGAAACAATAGACTATATAAGAACAATATTCTTAGATATGGGATTCAAAGAAATGGAAGGACCATTAGTAGAGACAGCATTCTGGTGCATGGACTCAATGTGGATACCACAAGACCATCCAGCAAGAGAGGTGCAAGACACATTCTACTTAAATAAAGAAGGTAAATTACCAATAAAAGAATTAGTAAAAAAAGTAGCAGAAGTACATGAGAACGGAGGAAAATCAGGATCAAAAGGGTACGGATATAAATTTGATGAAAATGTAGCAAAACAATTATTATTAAGAACACACACAACAGCTACTACCTTCAGATATTTCGGAGAAAGAAATATAAAACCACCAGCAAAATATTTCTACATAGGAAGAATATTTAGAAATGAAGCAATAGATGCAACTCACTTACCAGAATTCCACCAAGTAGAGGGATTCATAATGGATGAAGGATTAACATTAAGAGATCTAATGGGATATGTAAAAGAATTCTATAACAAGATGGGGATAAATAAAATAAAATTCAAACCAACATATAACCCATATACGGAAAGCTCGATGGAAGCATATGGATATAATGAACAATTAGGAAAATGGATAGAACTAATAAATTCAGGAATATTCAGACCAGAAGCATTAGAACCATATGGAATAAAAGTTCCAGTAATAGCATGGGGATTAGGATTAGAGAGACTAGCAATGATGATACATGAACAAAAAGATGTAAGAAACATGCTAGGAGCAACATCAGATCTAAGATGGTTAAGAGAACATAAGGTAACAAAAAAATGGTAATCTTAGAAACAGAACATAAACAACTGAATAAAATAATAGGAAGAAAACTAGAGATAAAAGAATTAGAAGAAATATTATTCAGTCTAGGATATGAACTAGAAAGTGCAGAAGGAGATAAATTAAGAATAGATATCACAACAGAGAGACCAGACTTACTATCTACTTATGGATTGGGAAGAGCATTAAGAGCATATTTAGGAAATAAAAATGATGAAATAAAAATAAATAAATCAAATTATAAAGTAAATGTAAAACAACCAGCAAAAGAGTGGATGAATACGGCAGCTGCAGTAGTCAAAGGATTAAAATTAGATGATGAAAAAATAAGAGAGATAATAAGAGTACAAGAAAAGATAGGTGGAACATTCTTAAGAAACAGAAAAAAAGGAGCAATAGGAGTATATCCATTAGAAAAAATAAAATTTCCAATAACATTCACAGCAGAGAAACCAGAAAAAATAAAATTCAGACCATTAGAGTATCAAAAAGAAATAAATGGAAAAGAGATATTAGAGAAACATGCAACAGGAATGAAATATAAACACTTATTAGAAAAATGGGAAAAATATCCAATATTCACAGATTCTAAAAATAAAATATTATCAATGCCACCAATAATAAATTCACATGAACTGGGAAGAGTTGATGAAAAAACAACAGAAGTATTTGTAGAAGTATCTGGAAGAGAATTAAAGACAATAGATATGGCATTAAATGTTATGATAAGCGCATTAGTAGGAATAGGAGGAAAAATCTATTCAGTAGAAGTCAATTATGGAAACAAGAAAATAACAACACCAGAATTCAAAGGAGAAAAAAGAACAATAAAAACAGAATATGTAAATAAAATAATAGGAACAGAACTAAAAACAAATGAGGTAAAAAAATTATTAGAAAAAATGAACCATAAAGTTGTAAGCAGTAATCCTAATTCATTAACAATAATAACAGATCCACTGAGAACAGACATATGGCATGATATAGATATTGTTGATGATATAGCAAGAGCATACGGATTCAATAATCTAGAACTAAGAATGAAAAATGTAGAATCAACAGGAGAGACAACAAGAAGTGTAAAAGTAAAAGAGGAAATAAGCAAATTATTAATAGGATTAGGATATCAGGAATGTTTTACATTAATGCTAACAAATAAAGAGACACAGTTTGAGAAAATGAATATAAAAGAGCCAGGATATGTAAAATTAGGAACAACAGTAGAACAAGGAATAAACATGATAAGGCAGTGGTTATTACCAGAATTAATTAGAGTATTAGAAAATAATAGAAGTGCAGAATATCCACAGAAAATCTTTGAGATAAGCCATACTACTGTTATAGATAATACGAAAGATGTTGGATGCAGAGATGTATTAAAATTATCAATAGTTAATTGTCATTCAAATGTAAACTTCACAGAAATGAAACAGGTACTAGATTATTTATTTAATACATTAGGAATACAATATGAATTAACTGAAGTAGAACATGAAAGTTTTATCAAAGGAAGAAATGCAAAAATAAAACATAATAATGAATACATAGGAAACTTCGGGGAGATAAATCCAAAAGTATTAGAAAACTTTGGAATAGAAATGCCTTGTACAGGATTAGAGATAAATTTAACTGAGTTGTTTAGATTATGATTATTGTTCTGGTGGAATTATAAAACTTCCAATTGGAGACCACATAATTAAATAAAATGTTGCTATCGTAAGAGCAATTACTAAAAATGAAATAAGAAGAGAATAACCCCAAGATTCTTTAATCAATTTCCTAATACATAATGTTCCTGAAATTATGCCTATTATAATACTAAAAGAAAGTGATATCCATATTGATAATCCAAATATATTATTATCAATTTTATTTATATTGCCACTAATTATAATTAATGAACTTATGAATGACAAAATAATTGCTGACATTATTATACTAAAATAGCTAAAAAGTGAAGTTCCTATTAATCTCCAAAAACCAAGATTTTTACGGTGAAACATTTTTAATATAAACCACAAATATAATGCTCCTAAAGCAACAGGAAAAATTGTAAAAAATGAAATTATAAATACTGAATAGAATATTCCAAATAATATTGTACCTATATTAAACTCCATAAATTAGTTCTAATAAATCTCTTTATAAAACTTATTAAAAACTAATCAGAAAATTATTTTATCACCAACTTTAACATTCCTACAATCTTTCAATTCTAAAATATATTTGCATTTAACAGGAGAAATAAAAGGAACAAAAGGAAAAACTCTTTTCTTAATCTTAATAACTTTAAACTTTTCATTAATGTAAATGATATCAATAGGAAAGAAAACAAAAAACATATGCAATGAAACATAAATTTCTTTATCAAACTTAAATAATAAACCATCATTTTTAGGAAATGAAAACATCAATCCCATAAGACGAGAAAACAGACTATCAGCAACAGAAACATCAAAAACATCCTTATTAATTTTAACAAGCATATACTCTATGGCAAGGTTAAATTTATAAATTAAGCTGAATTCAACAAATTACCATAAGGAGTAAAAATTTGAAGAAAGAAAAAGTTACACAACAAGAACTCATGCAACAACCTAGCATTAACATCGGTCTAATTGGACATTACTAAGCTTCTGCTTATAAACCAAAGATGTTGACCATGGAAAGACTAGTTTGTTACAGGCTCTATCAGGAAAATGGACAGACACACATTCTGAAGAGATAAAGAGAGGAATCACAATAAAATTAGGATATGCAGATGCACCTATATACAAATGTGATCAACATACATATTCAACAAAAAAACAGTGTGAAAAATGTGAAGAACAGAGAATAGTAAGTTTTGTAGATGCACCAGGACATGAAACATTAATGGCAACAATGTTATCAGGAGCAGCAATAATGGATGGAGCTTTATTATTAGTAGCTGCAAATGAAGAATGTCCACAACCACAAACAAAAGAACATTTAATGGCATTACAGATAGAAGATATAAAAAATGTAGTAATAATACAGAATAAAATAGACCTAGTAACAAAAGAGGATGCGATAAAAAACAGTGAGAAGATAAGAGAATTTGTAAAAGGAAGCATAGCAGAAAATGCACCAATAATACCAGTATCAGCAAAATATAATGTAAATATCAATTATATAATAGAGGCAATAGAAGATGTAATGAAAACTCCAAATAGAGATAATACAAAAAATCCAATAATGTTTGTAGCAAGAAGCTTTGATGTAAACAAACCAGGGAGTGATATTAAAAAAATAGTAGGTGGAATATTAGGCGGAAGCTTAAAACAGGGAATAATAAAAGTAGGAGATAGAATAGAAATAAGCCCTGGAAGATTAATATCAGACAAAGGGGTAGAAAAATATATACCAATAAATACAGTAGTTGAGAGTTTAAAAACTGGAGGAAAGAGTGTAGATCTTGTAGGACCAGGAGGATCAATAGCAATATTGACTAAATTAGACCCATCAATAGTAAAAGGAGACCAGTTAAGCGGGACAATAGTAGGAATTGAAGGAAAAA
Source organism: archaeon GW2011_AR18 (assembly GCA_000806155.1). Classification (GTDB taxonomy): domain Archaea; phylum Nanobdellota; class Nanobdellia; order SCGC-AAA011-G17; family GW2011-AR18; genus GW2011-AR18. The sequence continues at coordinate 49,318 of JWKX01000001.1, read as the reverse complement.
TGCCTCAGTTATGGAATGAACTAAAACTAGAACCAAAATTATTAGAAAATGTAATAGGAAGCAAAGATGAATTAAAAGTAGAACCAATAAAGAAGGGAGAGCCATTAATGCTAAATGTAAATTCTGCAACAACAGCAGGAATAGTAACAACATTAGAGAAGAATAAAATATTTGTAAAACTAAAAAGACCAGTATGTGCTGAAGAGGGAAGCAAGATAGCAATATCAAGAAGAATAGGAACAAGATGGAGACTAGTAGGCTGGGCTTTTATCAAGAAATAATTCTCATATGGAAAAAAGAGGGACATCAGCTTTGTTATGTGAAAGAGTAAAAACATTACTTAATAGAATGGATGAACCAGATCTTGAAAATGATACTGATTTTTTAATACCTGAAATCATAGGTTCTCGTATTAGACATTTTACAATACCATATTCAGGAACATATAAAGCAGCAATAGAAAGGATGGAATATATAGGATTTATAGAAGGAAATAGTCTAACCATGAAAGCACTTAATTTTTATATAAAATACTATAAAATATGTGACTAGAAAGCTTTAGATTTATTCAAAATATCTTAATGGATCACTTGCTAGTACTTCCAACATCTTTTGTGCTTCATCATCATCAATTCTAAAACTTTGACCCCAACCCGTTTGATTGTCAAGCCTAAGCTTAAAATCTTTTGATAATCTTTCACTAAATTGATGTATATACAACTTTGTTATTACAGGAACTTCAATAACTTCTTCTTTATAAAAAATATAAGGTTCTATTGTCCTATCTGTTGATACAATAAGCCTTTTAGGAATATAAATCAGTCCATTATTATCTGTACCAATATAATCTATAGATCTTATGGCCACACACATTGCTTGTCTATCAGAAAATGTTTTACTTAACATAATATACAAATTTTTGAAAGGTTTATAATATTTTATATAACTAAACAGCTATTATAATAAATAGAAGTCTTTATAATACTAATATAATTTCTTAAAATCCCTAAAATGGAAAATAAAATCAAAACTTTATATGAATTATTAGGAAGAGAACTAAAAAAAGGAGAAAAAACAGCTGTAGAAAGAACATTACATACTACAAGTGATTTCATTGCTAATAACCATTTCCTAAAAGATGTAATAAAAGTACAACATCATAGAATTGATGCAAGATTGTTAATAAGAGATCCACAAAAAATAAGAGATAATTATAGGCATCATATAGACTACTTAAATGATCGTTATAGAAAAATAGGAGGAACAGCAATATATAATGGATTAATCACATATCCAGAACTTTTAGGTATAACACCTACTACAATAGAGGGAAATGTAGAATTATTATTAGATGAATTAGATATACAGACAATACAATGGTTATTGATGGGAACAACACCAGGAATAAAAAGAGAAAAAATGGAATTATTATTAATAAAACATTTCAATTATGGACAAGCTTTCAGAGAAGATACTCAAGAATATAAAAATGCATTAACTGAAAACATGAGAGAATTTGTAAGACATCATCCTGAAGTATTAATATTATCAAAAGAGGGAATATCTGCAAAAGAATTAACATACAGAAAACAGAAATTTCCAGTAAAAGATTATAGAGCTACTTTAGAAATAGATGCAAGAAAACTGGGATATCTAAACTAAAGATATATACTTTATTAGACAAAGTATTTAAATCAAATTTTCTATAATAAGATAATGGAAGAATATCCTAAATACTTTACATTAGATGAGGCAAGGGAATTATTACCAGAAATAAATAAAAAACTAGAGAGAGCCATAAGATTAAATAAATCATTAAAACTATTACAATCAATAAGGATAGCACAAGATGATGATACTAACATTGGAAATCTAGCATTATTAGAACATTCAATGAAACAGCACAGAATTGCTTATCTATTATTCAAAGAATTATTCGAGATAACAAAAAAAGGTGTAGTAATAAAAGATATAGAGAGTGGATTAATAGACTTCTATTCAAAATATGAGGGAAAAGATATATTATTATGCTGGAGAGCAGGTGAAAATACAATAAATTACTGGCATGAACCAGAAACAGGATTTGAGGGAAGAAAACCAGTAAGTCTACTAGATGAAGAAATAGAAGATACAAATGATTAAAAAAATAATCTAGAAATTAACCAAATAACACCACCAGAAACAATAATTAAAGAAATAAATTTCTTAATGTAAATACCATATTGCTTAGATTTAGAAATAAAATAAATTAAAGGATAAACAATTAAAACAACTAATAATTGTCCTGCTTCTACTCCAAGATTAAAACCTAGAAGAGCAGTAAAAAAACCAATCTTAGGAAAGCCAACTTCAGCAATAGCACCAGCAAAACCAAGACCGTGAAAAATACCGAAACCAAAAATCAACCAGAACTTATTCAATTTATTTTCCCAGAGATTAACTAAAGACATCAAACCAACAACAATAATACTTAAGGCAATAATAGGCTCAACAGTCTTTGGAGATATAAAAACAAGACCAGAAGCTGCTAAAGATAGAGTAATACTATGAGAGACAGTAAAACCACTAATATTCTTAACTAAAGAAAAGAAACTTGTTGAAATCAATATAAAACCAATAATGAAGAAGATATGATCAAAACCAAAAAGAATATGATCAAAACCTAACTTTAAATAATTAAAGAAAATATTAGCATTACTAGGTTGTTCTTGATGAACTTCAAAATATAAAATATCTTCACCAACAAATCTTTTTTTAGAGTTACCAACATTAACTTCATAGACCTTATTGACGTTAAAAGTACCTGAAAGAGTTGAATCATTAATACTTAGATTATTTATTTTAGAGTTACAAGATACTAAAACATTAAAGCCATCAATAGGATCAATATCATAATTAAAATCACCAAAAGAACAAGGAACATCATCATTCTTAATAATAATATTCTTAATAATATAAGCCTGATAATCATCTCCTACCTCAGTAAGGGAACCATCATTGGAGAACAATACAGAATCATCATTAATATCAAGAGTATTATGAAAAATAATTGTACTATGAGCTGATATTAAACTAGAGAATAATACTAAAAATATTATGATAAAAATGAATTTCATCTAATTATTTAAATTAATGTAATATTAAAACTTACTATATACTAAAAAAATTATAAACGCCCCGAACGAGAATTTCTCAATAGATAATATGGAAGGATAGTTGGATCGCCGGATAAAACCATCCTTGTTTTAGATCATCTATTGTTTCGAACTCGTGTCAGAGCCTATCTTCAACCTTTAATTAAGAAAAGGCATCGAAAGGGCCCTATCCTTGACCGGACTAGACGATCGGGGCTTAATAAATTGAATAAAGAATTCATTTTTAAAGTTAACTGAAAACAAAAGACTTTATTATCCTATAAAACAATAAAAATTATATGAAAAAAGAGCTGAGATTAAGCATAAATCCAACAGCATTAGCAATAGGATTCTTATTTGTATTATCATTATGGCTAGCTGATATAAATATATTAATAATAAGCGATAATGGGATAAAAGCATATTCACATTTAACACCAAATATAGAAATAAGTGCATTATTATTAGTAATAATCTCTGTAATAATTTTACTAGTAAGCTCAACATATTATTTCGTGACAATAAGAAAAAAACATGATCAAAACTTATTATTTGCAGGAATATTATCATTAGGATTAGCATTTGGAATATTAATATTCTTACTAGGAGGATTAGGACTAATAATATTCGGACATGATTCATACATACTGGGAGTAGCAAGTTTAGGAATATATCATTCATCTTTACCAATATTATTAATGAGTGTAATGGGAATGACAGTTCTAGAATAATTTTTAAAAATAAAAGAATGGGCCTGACGGGATTTGAACCCATGACCTTCGGCTAACTTAGCACTCTTTAGCTATAAAACTTCTATGAAGCTAAAGTGGTCATATAAGACTTGCACGTAAAATTTAATTTACTCGATGCTCAACCAAGCTAAGCTACAGGCCCATCTTTAATAATTTGAGATGGTGTTTTATTTATAAAATTAACTAGTTGTGTGTAGAAAATATATTTCTCTTAAATCTATAAGTGAACTCTAATTTGCAATTTCTAACTTCTTATTTTCTTTAGAATCTATTTTTTCTAATCTTTGAAGTATTAAATCATCATATAATTTCATTAATTGTTTAATCATATTATTGTCCTGATTTATCCTGTATAATGTTGCTCTGCCTATTTTTCTAGTTTTTATCACCATACTTAATTTAAAAAACTCTGGGAGTAATTTATTCAATGTACCCCAACTTACATTAGCATTAAGCAAATCTGTAATAGTATAATCAAAGTTCCTACCTTCTATCAAGTATTGCAATACTCTCATCCTTGGATTATCACCAATATATTTCAGGAAAATAGATTCAGCTTTCATATAATATCATAGATTAATAAATATTTAAACCTTTTGTTATTATACATCAATGTATACAAATGTCAATTAGTAAAATCTTCTTGAAATTTATGCTTTTCTTCTAAAATTAATGAAAGATCTTCAGAAATTTGCTGATAATACTTATTAACAATAAATACTTTTTATCTTAATGAATGATAATATCATACTTCAAAAATTAATTATACAAAAACTAATAAGAACAAATACCTGGGGAGGAAAACATATACTATTAGATTACATAACAAAAGGAATTCCAGAACATTATAGAAATACACACAAAGGAATAAAGATAATAGCAAAAACAATAAAAGAACTAACAAACAAAGAATGGATAATAATAACATCAAAAAGAACAGGAAAAGGATATGATGAACATATATCGTTAAATCCTAGAAAAGTAAGCGAGATAAGACAATTCTTAGAAATAAATAACTAATCACCTTATGATATTAATTGAGATAATATAGTGCGTAGAAAGGTTTATTAAATTACTATAGTGAACATGAACATGACAACAAGATACATAGGGTGCATATCAGCAAAAGGTGGAGTTGGAAAAACAACAACAACAATAAACTTAGCAGCTGCATTAACATATTTTGGAAAAAATGTAACAATACTAGATGCAAATCTAACAACACCAAATGTAGGAATATATTTAGGAAATCCAATAGCACCAATAACATTACATGATGTATTAAGAGGAAAACATGATATCAAAGAAGCTGTATTCTCACATAAATCAGGACTGAAAGCTGTACTAGCAAGTATATCATTAAAAGATGCAAAAAAAGTAGACACAACAAAACTAGCGAAAGCAATATACGGATTAGAGGGAACAGCAGATATAGTATTAGTAGATGGAGCAGCAGGATTAGGAAAAGAGCCACAATCAGCAATCAAAGCAGTAGAAGAAGTAATAATAGTAACAAATCCAGAAATGCCGGCAGTAACAGATGCATTAAAAACAATAAAGTTATGCAAAGAAATGGGAAAACAAGTATTAGGAGTTGTAGTAACAAAAACAAATAGTAAAAATGCAGATATGTCATTAAAAGATATTGAAAATTTATTAGAGACAAATATCATTGGAGTAATACCAGAAGACAGAGCAATAAAATTCAGCCAAGCAAACAAAGAAACAGTAGTTCATAGTCATCCAAAAAGTGCAGCAGCAGTACAATACAAACACTTAGCAGCAGATATGCTAGGTATGAGTTATCATGAGAGTGTAGAAACTAATGATGGATTTGTAAACTTTGTAATGAAATACTTAGGATTCAAGGATTAAATTCTTATTTTTTTGTAAAATTTTCGAATAATTAAGAGAATACTTTTTAAACTTTAAAATCTTTATTTATAGATGATTATTTCCTCTAAAAATGATCTAATTTCTGAAATAAAGATATATCATAATCAACTAGGAAGAAGACCCACAAAATATGATTCTAATGCTTTAAATTATTATTCTAAGAAGTATTTTGGAAGTTGGAATAATCTAATGGAAGCTAGTGGTTATAAAGTTAAGAGATTCCAAACAGCACAAATTCCTTCGCTAGAAAATCCAGATTTATATTATTTTTTAGGATTGTTAATTACTGATGGGCATTTAACTCAAGAGTATGATTCTAATAAAGTGTGTCTTTATACAAGTTATATGGCTGAATTAGCACTTATTTCCAAACTTGCTTATAATCTTTTTAATTATAAAGTGTCTGTTAGGCCTAGAAGATACGGTTTTAATAAATTAATCAATAATGAGATTACTATTAGTTCTAAACCTTTGGTTGATTTTTTTCATAATACATTTAATGTTCCTATTGGTGATAAATCTTTAATAATTGAAATGCCTAATATGCCCTCTTCTAAATTATTTTTATCAAACCTAATTAGAGGTATCATAGATGGTGATGGACATGTTCCTCACTCAAGACATGGAAATTTAAAGATATCATCAGGTTCTGAGAAATTTTTATATCAGTTAAAAGATAAATTTTCATTTTTAGAAATTAACGTTAAAAATCCTAAATTTGGAAGCACGTGTTTTGAGTTATACATTCCTAAGGAATATTGTTCTAAACTTTATGAAATATTGTATAACAACACTAATTTTTATTACCCAAGAAAAAAACACAATTGGGAGCAAATTTTAAATACCTAACACCTTTCATTTTTATTAGAGTTCCCCCTGGTAGCTCAAGCTCTATATACATTTAGTATAAGGGGAGTAGCGGTGGAGCAGTCGGCTGTAGATGAAAATCATTGTTTGATCAAAAGCATAATGCTAAGAAATGAAAAACAAACAGCTGATCCCGACAGGCTGGGGGTTCGAATCCCTCCTAGGGGACTCTATTCTTTTTAAAATGAGAAAAATTTATAAATTACTTGAATAGACTTCAAATTAGGCCTTGGTAGTGTAGCGGTCAGCACCTGACCCTGTCGAGATGAAGCTTTATTTTATATAATGTTTTGTCAACGAAAGGTCATAACTCGAGTTCAAATCTCGGCCAGGGCGTTAATTTTCTTATAAAAATATCCAACATATATTATATAGAGCAAGTTTTATAAAATAATCATAACTATAAATTACAGTAATGTTTAAATATAACAGCCTAGCAAAAGCTTTATATACTACTCGCGTTTCATTCGAACTTATGAATCTTTCTAAGACACTAGCATCAATAATGTTCCAATAGATTGAACTATGTCATTAGATAGATCTATGACCAAAGGGCCGGTAGCTCAGCTTGGTAGAGCACTTGAATCGTCTCGATGTGAAAAAATCATTTCGTCGATGGTGTTCCTTTTAACAAGCGGAATGAAAGCAAGTGGTCGTGGGTTCAAAAAGATAAGAAAGATTGAAAGTCCCATCCGGCCCGCATAATCACAAAAAATGGAAGAGAAACAAACAATAATAAAACATGTCTTGGTTCCTCAGCATGTAAAATTAAGCGAAGAGCAAAAACAGGAAGTACTAAAAAAATATAATATTTCTTCTAAACAATTACCAAGAATAAAAAATGATGATCCAGCATTAAAAATGATAGAAGTAAAAATTGGTGATGTGATAATGATAAAAAGAAAGAGTCCGACAATCGGAGAGAGTGAATATTATAGGGTGGTAGTAAATGGTTAAGGAGTACAGGGAGATATTACAAGCATTTTTCAGAGAGAATCCTTTTGTAGAATCAAATATAAGAAGCTTCAATGATTTCATAGAAAAACAATTACAAAAATTAGTAGATGAATTAGGTGATGTAGTTCCGACAATAATACCGCAAGAGGTGGAGAGTTTTGTAATAAAATTAAAAAAGATATGGATAGAAAAACCGTCTATAATAGAGGCAGATGGAAGCAAGAGAGATATCTATCCTTGTGAAGCAAGATTAAGAAGCTTAACATATTCAGCACCAATATATCTAGAAGTAAGTGCATATGTAGATGATATACAGAGAGAAAATTTCACAGCAATGATAGGAAAGCTGCCAATAATGATAAGATCAAAATACTGCCATCTATACGGATTAAAGAGAGAGGAATTAATACAGAAAGGTGAAGATCCGAATGAAGCTGGAGGATATTTTATAATAAACGGAAATGAGAGAGTATTAATAACAGTAGAGGATCTAGCATCAAACAGAATATTCATAGAGAAGAAAGAAGTAGGACCAAGTGCTTATGTATGTAAAGTATTCTCAGAAATGGGAAGTTACAGAATACCTCATACAATAGAACAGATGAAAGACGGATTATTCTATCTAACATTCACAAGATTCAGAAGAGTTCCAGTAATACCAGTAATAAAATCATTGGGATTAGTAAAAGATTCAGATATAGTAAAGATGATATCAGGAGATTCAGAATATGATTCAGTAATGATAAACATATACGACTCAGCTGAATTAAAAACAGAGGATGAGGCATTAGAACATCTAGCAAAAAAAATAGGAATAACACAACTAAAAGAGGTAAAGTTCGAGAAGACAAGAGAACAACTTGATAAATATTTATTACCACATCTAGGAACATTACCAAAAGACAGAATGGTAAAAGCATATAACTTATGTAAAATGGTAAGAAAATTCCTGAAAGCAAGCGAGGATGAATTACCATTACCAGACAAAGACCATTACATGAACAAGAGATTGAAACTGGCAGGAGATTTATTAGAGGATTTAATGAGAGCAAATCTAAGAAGTCTAGTACAGGATATAATGTATAATTTCCAGAGACTAGTAAAGAGAGGAAAATTCCAGTCAATAAAAATAATAATAAGAGATGAATTATTAAGTTCAAATATAAAAAGTGCATTAGCAACAGGATCATGGACTGGGGGAAGAAAGGGAATAAGCCAGAACATGGACAGGACAAACTATTTAGCAGCTTATTCACACTTACAGAGAGTAAATTCATTACTAACAAGCACACAGGAAAATTTTGAGGCAAGAGCATTACATCCAACACATTACGGAAGACTATGTCCTATTGAAACACCTGAGGGAACATCAATTGGATTAAGAAAAAATATGGCAATAACATGCGGTGTTACAAAAGGTGATGCTGCTGAGGATAAGATAAGAAAAGCTTTAGAGAACTGCGGGGTGAAGCTAGCGCTATAAAAATGACAGACATATTCTTAAATGAAAGATACATAGGAACAACAGAAAGTGCTAAAGATTTAATAAAACAGGTAAGAGCAGAGAGAAGAAAAGGTGTATTACCAGCAGAATTAAATTTCCATCATGATCAAGAATATGATGAGATGTTCTTTGATACAACAAGAGGAAGAGCAAGAAGACCATTGATAGTTGTAGAGAATGGAAAATCAAAACTAACAGAACAGCATATACAGGAATTAAAAAACGGGACAATAAAATGGGAAAAGTTAGTAAAAGACGGAGTAATAGAATATATAGATGCAGCTGAGGAAGAGAACTGCTATACATCATTATCAGAAGAGGAGTTAACAAAAGAACATACACACTTAGAGATATCACCACTAGCAATGTTAGGATTATGCAGTTCACTAGTACCATTCTCAAATTTCTGCGCAAGCTCAAAATTAATCAGAGGATCCAAGATGCTTAAACAGTCAATAGGAATCTATGCAGCGAATTTCTTATTAAGGATGGACACAGATGTAAATGTATTGCATTATCCACAGAAACCATTAACAAAAACATTCATGGATGAGATATTTGAATCAGACAAACATCCGGCAGGACAGAATATTGTAATAGCATTAATGAGTTATGAAGGATATAACATGGAGGATGCTATTGTAATAAACAAAGGAAGTGTTGAGAGAGGATTCGCAAGATCATCATTCTTCAAACCATTCAATGCAGAAGAACTAAGATATCAGGGTGGATTAGTAGATGAGGTATGCATACCTGACAAAGAGGTAAAAGGATTCAGGACAGAAAAAGATTACAGGTTATTAGAAGAGGATGGAATTGTCTATACAGGAGCAAAGGTAAAAGATGAGGATGTAATAATAGGAAAAGTAAGTCCTCCAAGATTCTTAGGAGAATTTGAAGAATTCAATATTGCAACAAATGTAAAAAGAGAATCATCAATATCACTGACAAGAGGAGAATATGGAATCGTTGATATGACATTATTGACAGAGAACGAGGAAGGAAACAGATTAGTACAATTAAGATTAAGACAGCCGAGAATATTAGAGGTAGGAGATAAATTCGCATCTCGTCACGGACAGAAGGGAGTAGTAAGTTTATTAGTACCACCACAGGATATGCCATTCTCAGCATCAGGAATAGTACCAGATCTAATATTCAGTCCACACAGTATACCATCAAGAATGACAATCTCACACTTAATAGAAATAGTAGCAGGAAAAACAGGAGCATTAAAAGGTGAATATATCGATGGAACAACATTTGATTCAGTTTCAGAAAAAGAGATAAGAAAAATGTTGAAAGAGGAAGGATTCAGAGATAACGGAACTGAGACATTCTATTCAGGAATAACAGGAAAACAATATCATGCAAAAATCTATGTAGGAAATATGTACTACTTAAAATTAAAACACATGGTTGCTAATAAATTACATGCAAGAGCAACAGGAAAAATACAATTATTGACAAGACAGCCAATCGAAGGTCGTTCACAAGGAGGAGGACTAAGATTGGGAGAGATGGAGAAAGATTGTTTCGTAGCACATGGAGCATCAATGCTATTGAAAGAGAGATTTGATTCAGACAAGACATTATTATACGTATGTGAAGAGTGTGGAATGATAGCAGTATATGACAGCTACAAACATAAAGAGTATTGTACAAAATGCGGAAGCAATGTAAAAGTATCATTAATAGAGGTAGCTTATGCATTCAAGCTATTAATTGATGAACTAAAATCATTATGCATATATCCAAAACTATTATTGGGAAGGAAGTACTAAAATGGAAAGTTACGTATACAAAAAAATAAATTCAATGATCTTCGGAATGTTAAGCCCAGATATAGTAAGAAAGATGGCTTGTGCGAAAATAGTAACACCAGAATTATTCGATAAGGAAGGATACCCAGTAGATGGTGGATTAATGGATGTAAGATTAGGAGTAATAGATCCAGGATTGAGGTGCAAGACATGCGGAGGAAACTTAAGAGACTGCATGGGACATTTCGGATTCCTAGAATTAGCAAGACCAATAATACATGTAAAATATGCAGATGTAATATTAAATTTCTTAAGATGCACATGCAGAGAGTGCGGAAAATTATTAACAGACAAGAAAATGAGAATACAGATAGAGGATGATGAAGAGCAGGAAGTAACAGAAGATGATGCTGATGTAAGCACAAAAAAACAGGTAAAGGGAATTTCTACAACATTAAGAAATGTGAAAAAGTGTCCGCACTGCCAGGCAAAACAACACACAATAAAAGTTGAAAAACCAACAACATATCTAGAAGATGACAAGAGAATAAATCCAATAGATATAAGGACAAGAATGGAAAAAGTCTCTGATTCAGATGTAGCATTCTTAGGATTAGATCCAAAATTCGCAAGACCAGAATGGATGATACTGAATGTATTACCAGTTCCTCCAGTAACAATCAGACCAAGCATAACATTAGAGACAGGAGAGAGATCAGAGGATGATCTAACACATAAATTAGGTGATATAGTAAGGATTAACCAGAGATTATTCGAGAACATAAATGCAGGAGCACCGGAAATAATTGTAGAGGATCTATGGGATCTATTACAATATCATGTGACAACATATTTTGATAATGAGATAAGCCAGGTACCTCCAGCAAGACATAGATCAGGACAGGCATTAAGAACACTAAGTGAGAGAATAAAAAGCAAGGAAGGAAGATTCAGACATAATCTAGCTGGAAAAAGAGTAAACTATGCAGCAAGAACAGTAATTACACCAGATTCCAAAATAGAACTCAATGAAGTTGGAGTGCCAATGGAAGTAGCAATGGAACTTACAACACCAGAGAGAGTAACAGAATGGAACATGAAAAGATTAAAGAAGTTCGTGGAAGCAGGACCAAAAAAATATCCAGGGAGCAATTATGTAGTAAGACCTGACGGAAGAAAGAAAAAGATCACAGATGAGACACAGGAACAATTATTAGAAGAATTACAACCAGGATACTTAGTAGAGAGGCATTTGATGGATGGAGATATAAGCATATTCAACAGACAACCAAGCCTACATAGGATGAGCATAATGGCTCACAGAGTAAAAGTATTGCCAGGAAAAAGCTTTAGATTAAATCCAGCAGTATGCTTCCCATATAATGCAGACTTCGACGGAGATGAGATGAACTTACATATTCCCCAGACAGAAGAGGCAAAAGCAGAAGCAGAAACATTAATGGAAGTACAGACACAGATTATTACTCCTAAGAACGGAACAAATGTAATAGGATGCTCAGAAGATGCAATAACAGGAAATTATGTATTAACTAAATTCATGAAATTAAGCAAAGAAGATGCAGTACAATTATTGCATAGCATAGGATTTTATGATACAGAGAGATTCTTAACATTCAAGAAAACAGTAGATGGAAAAGATATATTCAGTGCATTATTACCTGAAGACTTGGACTTCATAGGAAAATCAAAATCAAAACAGCCAGTAGTAATCAAAGAGGGAATGCTAATAGAGGGAGTAATAGACCAGGCAACAATAGGACAGGAAAAAGGAGAATTAATAAGAGCATTAGTAAATAATTACGGGCATACAAGAACATTACAGATATTAGGAAAAATATTCAGATTAGGAATTGCATCATTAGGAATCTACGGATTCACAACAGCAATATCAGATACTGACTTACCTAAAGATGTACAAGAAAAATGCAGAGAGGCAATATATAATGCAGAAAAAAGAGTAGCACAGTTGATAGGACAATATGAATCAAAAGAATTAGAACCATTGCCAGGACAGACACTGGAAGCAACATTAGAAGTGAAAATATTAGAGGTATTGAACAAAGCAAGACAGAGAATAGGAGAGGTAGTAGGAGAGATATCTGATGCAAACAACTCAACAATCACAATGGCACTAGCCGGAGCAAAAGGAAACTTACTAAACTTAGCAATGATCGCAGCATGTGTAGGACAGCAGTCATTATCAGGAAAGAGAATAGACTTAGGATACAGGAACAGGACATTAAGCATGTTCAACAGAGGAGACTTATCACCAAAAGCAAGAGGATTTGTAAGAAGAGGATACAAAGACGGACTGACACCTGAAGAATTCTTCATGCACTCAATGACAGGAAGAGACAGCTTCATGGACTTAGCTCTAAGAACACCTAGATCAGGATATTTATACAGAAGACTGGAAAGTGCATTACAGGATATCAAAGTAGAATATGATAATACAGTAAGAGATGCAAACCATAACATAGTACAATTCAAGTACGGAGATGATGGATTAGATGTTTCAAAGACAGATGCAGGAAAGATCAAAGTTGTAAAGACAATGAGGGAAGTAGTGGGTGAATAAAATGACATTACCAAAACATTTACATGATAAAGTAGAGAAATACTCAAAAAAATACAAGATAACAGATAAAGAAAAAGCTGAAACAGCAAGAAGAGTGGAAGAAAAATATGAGAAAGCAAAAATAAGCCCTGGAGAGGCAATAGGAATAATCACAGCAGAAAGCTTTGGAGAGCCAAGCACACAATTAACACTAGATGTATTCCACTTTGCAGGAGTCTCTGAGATGCAGGTCACAGTAGGATTACCTAGACTGATCGAGATTTTTGATGCAAGAAAAAGACCAAGCACACCAAGAATGGAACTAAAATTAAAAGCAAAATATTCAAAGACAACAGATATGGTAAGAGAGATTGCAATGAAGATCAAAGAGACAAAATTAGGGGATGTAGCACAGGAGATCACAATCAATGTAGCAAAAGCAAACATAGAGATAGTATTAGACAAGAAAAAATTAAGAGAATTAGACATAAAACCAAAAGCAGTATTTGATAAAATAGTAACAGAGATGAAAAGCTTAGAGGTAAAAGGCGGAGATGAAAGTATTATAATAAAACCAAAAGAGAAAGATTTACTATTATCAGAGATTTATAAATTAAAAGAGAAAGCAAAACAGATACATGTAAGAGGATTAGAGGGGGTAACACATGTATTACCAGTAAAAGATGAAAATGGATATACAATATTATGTGCAGGATCAAACCTAGAACAGGCATTAGAACTAGAGGAAGTAGAAAAAGAGACAATAATGACAAATGATATATTTGAAGTCTCTAAGATATTTGGAATAGAGGGAGCAAGAGAGGCAATAATAAGAGAGGCAACAAAAGTACTGAAAGACCAGGGTATAAGCATAGATGTAAGACATATCATGCTATTAGTAGATGTAATGACAATGACAGGAAATATCAAGGGAATAACAAGAACAGGAATAACAGGAGAGAAAGAGAGCGTAATAGCAAGAGCAACATTCGAGACTCCAATAAAACATCTGATAAACGCAAGCCTAATAGGTGAGAGAGATGATCTAAACAGTGTAGTAGAGAATGTAATATTAAATCAGCCAGTACCATTAGGAACAGGATTACCAGGATTAATAGCAAAAACTGCTGATATGGAGAAAGATGAATGATGACAACAATAAAAGATGATCTCAAAAAGAAAAAACCATTAGTGGGAACAGATGAAGTAATAAAAGCAATATTAAAACATAAGGCTATAAAAGTATATGTGAGTTCTAATTGCCCTCAGAAAGGAAAGATACTAAGCCTTGCAAAAACACATAATATAGAATCAGAAGAATTAAAAGAAAACAACAAAGAAGTCGGGGTATTATGCAAGAGATGGTATCCTATAAGTGCAGTAAGTTTTGAGTAAAAATGAAATTAACACTGGATTCTATAAACAATATCAATCTGTTTGAAAATCTTACAGGAGCAAGAGTAAAAGACTGCATAACAGAAGAGAGAAAATTAATCTTTTTAGTAGAGGAAGGAAATATAAAACAGGCATTAGGAAAAGAAAATTCTAACATATTCAGATTAGAGAAATTATTAAAAAAACAGATAGAGATAATAGGATATTCAGATGATGTACTTAAATTTGTAAGGAACTTAATATATCCAAACAGGGCAGATGAGATAAAAATAGATAATAATAATGTAATAATAGTAATAAATGATCCAGTAATGAAAGGGAGAGCATTTGGAAGAGGGAGAGAGAATCTAAAGAAAATAAATGATCTGGTAAAGAAATATTTCAAGATGGAAGTAAAGATTGTTTAGATAAACTTATAATAATTTCTATTATATTAAAATTTATGGAACCACAATTAGTTAGATTAGAAAATGAACTTTTCTATACAGCCGAATTTAACGGTGAAAATTATGAGTATTACGGAGATTTTATCTTACCCAAATTTTTAAGGCCATTATTAGAACCAAGAGTAATTTCTTTATCAAATAATGTATTGACAGCAGTAGATAGAGAAGGACAACATAATCCACAACCAATAGTTTATCAAGAACTTTTAGATCAAGTTTTATCTAATGCAGAAGTAACATGTATCTCACTAAAGGCAACACATTTTTCTTTAGATAATCTAATATTTAGTACAAACCAAAATTATATCTTTGCAAATGTGCAGGTTTTTGGAATTTTTATTCCTTATAGATTAGATATGGGAATTGAACAATTAGAATTAAAAATTTAAATAAAACATGAGAAGCCTGTAAAATTTACAGTTTAACTGAAAACTTTTCTGAAAATTCCAGGTAAATTATATTAATTTTAAATGGGATAAATATATAAACTTTCGAGGCGATACTATGGATATGAAACTAACAGCAGTAATAAAGAAAGGAGAAAAACAATATGTAGCATTATGTCCCGAATTGGATGTTGTAAGTCAGGGATATACTGTAGAAGAATCAATAAAAAATCTTAAAGAAGCTGTAGAGTTACATATGGAAATAACCGTTCAATAGAATTCTTGAAACTATTATGAACCGTGTAATAAAAACAACCTGTCAAAATTTCTGTCAGAATCTAAAACAGAACAATCAATTTCATAAATTCTTGAGGGATTAACTTTCATCTCTAAAAGTAAAACTGTTCTTTGATTATTACATAAAACTCTGCTCTGATTATTTATTGGAACATAAAATCCTATCTCTGTTGAAATGCCTTCTAGATTAAGAGAATCATAAACTTGGACTACAGGATTTTCATCAATACTAACAGCTATGCTTCTATTCGTTCTTGAATATACGACATAAGAATCAGTTCTATCACTTGCAAGCCTGTCAAAAGAATATGGTATGCCATTAGAAGCAATAATATCAGTAAGCCAACGGTCTTTTAATTTAGAATCTCTAACACTTCTCCAAACATCTTCAGCTTCAATCTCAAAATCAGGCTTCTTATGTGGAGATGCTCTAAAATGGACCCTTTTAAGAACTTCAGAAGCTATTACATTGTCTAAAACTTCCCTAATATCTTTAGGAATACTATCCTGATCAACATAATTGACTTTAACATTTCCCATAAATCAAAGTAATAAGGAAATATTTATAAAAGGATAGTTTATCCATAAGATTAATGGGAAATGGATTAAATGCAGGAAAAAAGCTTAAAGAGACCAGAAAGAGCGCTAGATGGCATAATAAATGGTTTGTAAAGAGAGCATTAAACCTAAAAGCAAAAGCAGACCCATTAAGAGGAGCACATCAGGCAAAAGGAATAGTTATAGAAAAGAGACAGATAGAGGCAAAACAGCCAAACTCAGCTATGAGAAAATGTGCAGTAGTACAATTATTAAAAAACGGAAAACAAATAACTGCATTCATACCTGGAGATAATGCTCAAAGATTCATAAACGAACACGATGAAGTAATCATAGAATGCATAGGCGGGAAAATGGGAAGAGCAAAAGGAGATATCCCATGTGTAAGATGGCAGGTAATCAAAGTAAATGACCAGAGCCTAGATGCATTATTAAGCGGAAAGATAGAGAAGGGAAGAAGATAAACCTTTATTTCTTATTATTATGGATTCTTTAGAACAATTAACTTTTATTAGAACTTTAAGTGATATAAAAGAGAATTTAGATCTAGAATTAACTTTAATAGAAAAAGTTGCTCTAAAAAAATATGTGAGAGAGGCACTTTATGAAGATGCAAAAATTTCTCAAATAGAATCTAATAAAATTAGGGGATTCCAAGAATTTTTCCCTTATTATGATGCTGTTGCAAGATTTTTATATTTTTATTATGGAATAGACATAAAATCAGAAGTCTATATGATGTTAAGGCACAAGCCCAATGAGAGAGAATATTTAAAAAGAAGAATTAAAAAAATGCAGGAAGAAATGCATATGCTATAATACACTTATAAGTAGTAACAAACCATAAGTTTTATAAACTTCAAACCTTATAATATAATATGGTAAAAGCAAGTTTTCATCCATATGAATTAGAGTTACATGATAAAGCTCTCTATGGTATACCTTTAGCAGGATCTATGGGTAAAATTTGGGAGAAAATAATTCCTGCTGCAATAAATGATCTTACAGTTCATATCTTTGGAGAATTAGGAACAGAAAAAGAGGAAACTGCAAAGGCAATTCATGAACTTGGCAGATTACGTGGAAATTTTACATACCAAAACTCTCAAGATACAGATTTATACAATAAATTATCTGGTTCAAGATATAGTACAACTAGTACAAAAGAGGGTATGAGCCCCTTATTTAAATCAAGAAATGGAACATTATTTCTAGATAATATTGATGGAATGGATTCACGTTCTCAAATATATATAGAAGAATCATTAAGAAATGAAAAATTTCGTTTAGAAGGAGAGCCAATACAATATTCATTAACTTCAAGATTAGTTACAGGATCAAATACAAATTTAGCGAGATGCAATATCAGAGATGACTTACGTGCAAGATTAGGTTATGTAGAAATAGGAATTCCAGCCTTAAGAAATAGAGGAGATGAATTTGATACAACTGTTAAACTAGCTTGTGTGAACTCGAAAGAACATGGATATTTTAAAGTAGATGATAAAGCACTTAAATTATTAAAACAATATGACTGGCCAGGAAATGTCATTGAACTACAAAATGCAGTAGAGACAGCAATAGTAACACATGAAGGTTCTTCAGACATACTAACTTTTGCAGACTTTAAATTTATGATAAGAAAAATGGTTGGAAGAATACCTTCAGAAGATAGAGATGGGCAAGAACAACAAAAACTTTTTTTACAATTAGTATTAGCAGCACATGAAAATATAGAAACTGCTGCTAAAGCTCTTGGATTAGATGTTAAAGAACTTAGAAGAAAAATTCAACATTTTGCATTATAAATAATCATCTCTTAAAACTCTTAGCTCTCATAAAAGAAACAAATTCTTTAGTAATTTCTAAATACTGATAGAGATTAACAACCTTAACTTCAATAGGTGTAGGAGTATTCTTAGTTGTCAATGTAACATTTTTCCTGAACTCTTCCTTAGCAGAATATTCAGCCTTATCAATCTTCTTCAATAGATTATAAAGAGCCATATATTTGTTAACAGGATTGCCAACTAATTTCTTAACAAGAATAGCTCTTTCCTTAATAGTCCCAGGAACTTCTTTTATTTTCTTCTCTTTCCTTAAATCTTCAAGATAAGCATACATAGACATTTCAAAAGCATTGATCAATCTCTTCATAGCATTCTTCATGATATCGCAAGTCCTAGTATACTTCAATGAGACATAGATCAGATGATCTGCTCTCTTCAATTCCTCTTCTGGACTTACGATCTCTTCTTCCATCATATCAACCATCTCCTTTGACTATAGAAAGATTACATTCAGATATTTTTTGCATTAATCCCATTACTCCATTCATTTTTCACTAAGATCTAAAATAGTCTTAGCTAAATCACCATCATTATCTTCTAAAGCTTTACGAGCAACATCTTTTGAGACGTTAGCCTGCTCAGCAACTGTATTAACATCATCTTCAGTAATATTAGATTCTTCCTCAATATCACCAGAGATCTGAAAATTTTCCTGACCCATCATATTCACTTTAACAACTTCAGGATTTCTAATAATAAGGTTTTTTTCCTTAGTTTTAATTATCACTTCATAAGCATCAATATGTTCCTGTTTAACACCTAGTTTTTTCATAGCTTGTTCTAGTTGTTTAGGATTAAGTTTAGGCATCATTGTTTAAATATCACTTTTAGCATTATATATATAGATAAGCTTATATAAAAAGGTTATCAAAACATGAACTTTTATTAACATACGTTAATTTACAGATTTTATGATAAAAAACATAGATAATATAATGCAAATATTAAATGAAGAGTGCAAAAAATGGGAAAATCCGATAGTAACAGAGATAGGAAACATAACAGATAATCCATTTAAAGTATTAATATCATGTGTATTAAGTCTAAGGACAAGAGATCAAGTAACAGGATTAGCTGCTAAAAGATTATTTGAGAGAGCTGATAATGCAGAGAAATTATTAAAATTAGAAATAGAAGAAATAGAGAAAATAATCTATCCGGTAGCATTCTATAGAATAAAAGCAAAAAATCTGATAAGCATATGTGAAGATATAATCAATAAATATAATGGAAAAGTGCCAAATAATTTTGAAGAATTATTAAAATTAAAAGGAGTAGGAAAGAAAACAGCGGCAATAACAATGGTTTATGGATATAAATCAAGAGATTATATACCCACAGACAGCCATGTTCACATAATCTCTAATAGACTAGGAATAGTAAAGACAAAAACACCAGATGAGACAATGGATACTTTAATGAAAAAATTAGACAAAAAATATTGGTATGAATATAATGATTTACTAGTAAAATATGGACAGAATATATGCTTATCAAATTCTCCATTATGCACTAAATGCAAAATAAATCAATATTGTAAAAAAATAGGAATAAAAAATTCAAGATAATCAGTGAAGCTTAGAAATAATCATCAAACCCTTACCAATACCTAATTCCTGATGATACAAACTACTTCTTTCAATATATTCAAAAAAATCTAACATGCTCTCTTTATGAGAAATTGTATTATCAACAAATATAATCCCATCATCAGATAAAAGGTTAAGAGATAATTCTAAGTATTCCTTGTATTCTGATTTCTTAGCATCAATAAAGATAATATCGAACTTCTCTTTAAGATCTTTCAATACATCAATAGCATTGCCATGAATAAGTTCAATATTCTCAGCACCAGACTTACAAAAATTTTCCTTAGCCATGTTTGCGTAAACAGAATGAACTTCGATAGTAACAACTTTCTTAGAATAAAGAGAGAACCATAAAGCAGAATAACCATTAAAAGTGCCAATCTCAAGGGTATTAGAATGTTTAATAGACCTGCATAATAAAGAAATGAACTCAATAGAATCACGAGAGATATTACGTTCCTGCCTATCATTCTCTAATTCATTAATTACCTTAAACCTATTGTCCATAAAAAATCAAAGCTTGAACATTTTATTAAATTTCCTAATCCTCAAATAATGCCTGACACCAAGGAAACCGCTATAAGATAATATACCTAAAGCACCTAAAAATACTGGAATATAAACAGCTCTTTTATTAGCAAGAGCCTTAATAACTGTTCCAGTAATGCCTGAAAGCTTATTATTAACTGGCTCTGATTCAACACTAACACTAGATGATGGATTCTGAGACTCTTCAACAACACTTGGCTTTTCAGTAACTGGTTCTATATTTCTAATAACATTTGTATTAACAGGAGTTTGCTGCTGTACAACTATAGTATTATTAATTTCCTGTCTCCTAGTACCACCACGACCAGTACTTTCACCTGGAGATCCTGGAGCAACAGCATCAACACTGAAACTCAGGTTAAGGGATTCATCAAAATCCAAATGTCCGTAAAGATCCTGACATAATATCAACCTATTATATGAAGAATCTGAAGATACACTTAAAGAAAATGAATGGTTGAAAGGTGTTGAGTTAGACATTTCAGACATATCATTCCATACAAGAGATGACTGACTTAATCTGCAGTAAGATTCTTCATCTGTATTTACTTTAATATCAACATTCTGAGTGCCAGAACCAAACTTAAATCCTTTAGATGGGGAGAAAGACAATATCTGAGGTATAGTATTATCAACTACAGACATGTTCTTGAAAACTTCTACAGAATTACCAGCCCTATCCAAAGATGTCATATGCAATACATAATTACCCCTAGGAAGAACCATCTTATCATATAAAGCATTTCCATCAACTATAGAGAATGCAATAAACTCATCATTACTATCAAATAATTCATATAACTGAGATTCTTTATTAATATCACTAGCTGAAAAACTTATTGAGATATTATCTTTCTGGAATTCAACAACATCAGGAGATAATAAAGATATTACAGGAGGTAATGTATCAACAGTTAAAATCCTGCTTTCTGATACTGCTGAATTATAATTATTATCAACACATCCTATACTCCAAGATGAATTTCCTTCATTCCAATTTCTAGAGAAAGTCGTATTACCAGTTGTTATAGTAGAATTTTCCATTACAGATAAACCATCAACATATAGTTTACAGTATTTAATATCATAAGCATCAGATGCTGAGAATATAATATTATAATCACTTGAGTTTGTTATTGAATAATCAAGAGGTGATAAAAGATTAATAACAGGCATAGTATCATCAACATTAATATAATTTGTATCAGAAACTATAATATTACCTACTTCATCCAGACATTTAACATTATAAGAATGTAAACCATCACTCAATGTCTTTCTAATATCCTTAGATGAACCTGAATCTATAATACTAGAATCAACAAACTCATTATCAATACGGAAATCACAACCTAATGAACTTGCATGATTATCAGAAGCAGCATAAGACAATAATACAGAACTATTAGATACAGAACCATTAGCTGTCAAAGAATCAATAACTGGAGAGATTGTATCTATAATAATATTTATGCTAGATGAATTTATGTTATTAAAAGAGTCATTAGCATATGCCTTTAACAAATATGAACCATCACTAAGGTTTGTAGGAATCAAATAAATTCCAAATAATTGTTCTAGATCAAAATCTCCGCTAGATGAATTGTAAGAATACCAGACATGGCTTACATCATTAAGAGAGTCAGTGACAATGAAAGGAACAAAAGTATTATTTGAAAGAGTCATATTATCCTCAAGAAGGAATGTTATACCAGGTCCTTGTCTATCAACAGAGAATGATCTAGATTCAGAAGATGTTGAATAACCAGCTTTATCACTACAAATTACATTCCATGAATGAACACCATCAACAATACTAGATAAATCAATATTTGAAGGATTATCTGAATTATTAAGAACATTTGAATCTGTTGAATATATATCGGAATCAAGATAAGTATCACAACTTAAAGAAGGACTGAAATCTGAAGGTGCAGCAAAAGAATCATCAGAAGCAATAAAATCAATAGATAAAATATTCTTATTAGTCTTGAAATCATCAACAGGAGAAGATAAACTTAGTGAGGGATTACTATTATCAATAAAAATGTGATAAGGGAAATTAGTACCATCATCAAGAACATTACCTGCAACATCGCTAGCATTCTTCAATCTATAATCAATGAAACTAGATAATAGAGTATTACTAAGGTCTAATAAGCCAGAACATGATAAAGAATCATTACATTCTAAGTCTACTAATCTAGATGTATCACCAGAATAAGTAACTTTATCACTATCTTTATATTCAATAAAAGGGCTTGATTTAACAAAACCGGATTCATCTTCTTGGAACTGGAGATTTAAATTAATAAGCTTATTAGGAGCAATACTAAAATTAACAGGAGAGACAGATAATAATCTAGGAACTAAATCATCGTTAAGAACCTTGAATTTTATCTGAGAATCCTTAGAATCACCAACTAAATCTTTAGCTAAAAGTTCAATATCATAATTTTCATCTGAAGAAACAAGAGGAGCTGTAACACTAAAATTTACCTCTTCATTAGTATCAATACCGCATGAAATGCCACTAGATATAGTAGAATATTCAATATTTTTCTTGTCATCAGATATGAAATACTCCCATGAATTGAAATTATTCACATAACCAGAAATTAATAAATCTTTAAGTGTAAATTTCATATAATTAATAGAAGAATTTGAATCACAAACACCACCCTTTTTATTTTCTACATTAGTTATTATATTCTGAGAAGTTCCTTCGTAAATCTCAGAAGGTGATATATAATTAATCTTTGCGCTGTTTTTTGCTTCAACAATAGACATAACTAGTAAAGAAATTAAAACTAATAATATCAAACCCTTTTTCATTTTCAATGATATCACTTATAGTGGTTTAAATACTTTTTTGTTTAAATTCTAATTAATGAAAATCTTTATAAAAATTATCATTACAACATAGATATGAAAATAGTGGTATCATCATTCTATAAATATACAGAAATAGAAAATCCAGAAGCTTTTCAGAGAGAACATCAGAACTATTGCAATGAATTAGGAATAAAAGGGAAAGTATTAGTGGCTAGAGAGGGAATAAACGGGACAGTATCAGGAACAAAAGAGCATATAGACAAATATGAGAAACACCTATTAAATAATAAACTATTTTCTGGAATGACATATAAAAGAACAATAACAGATGAACATCCATTCAAGAAAACAATAGTTAGAATAAGAAAAGAGATAGTAACATCAGGACTGAATGTAGATATGAAAAATGTAGGAGAGAGAATCACCCCAAAAGAATTAAAAGAATTATATGACAAAAAAGAGGATTTCATAATATTAGATGCGAGAAATGATTATGAGAGCAAGATAGGAAAATTCCATAATGCAATAACACCAAAACTAGAGGTATTCAGAGACTTTAGAAAAGTAGCAAAAAAATTATCAAAACATAAAGATAAAAAAATAGTGATGTACTGCACAGGAGGGATAAGGTGTGAAAAGGCTTCAGCATACATGAAAGAACAAGGATATAAAAAAGTCTATCATCTAAAAGACGGAATATTAAATTATATAGAACAATATCCAGATACATATTTTGAGGGAAGATGCTTTGTATTCGATAATAGGTTATCAGTTCCTAGCGGGGATAAAACAGAAGATATAGCATTATGTGAATTTTGTCATATACCATGCGGAAGATATATCAATTGTGCAAATATGAAATGCGATAAACTATTCATATGCTGTAATGAATGTGATAATACTTGGGAAGGTACATGTTCAAAAAGCTGCAGAGGAATAATACTAAATAAAAAAATGAGTCTTATAACTAAAATAAAATTAAAGTTCTTTAAGTTTCTTAGAATACATAAGATAGAAGATCCATAAAGCACCAAGACCAATATCAAAAATAGCCCATTTAAGAGTCCTGATAACATCTTCAATAGTTTTTTCACTTAATAAATAAGGATTATATCCATGAACAATACCGAAAAAATAAACCCATACAGTCTTGTAAGGCCATAATAAACCAACACCAGGCCAACCAGAAGCCATGTCAAGGAAAATATGACTTATAATACCAAGAGAGAAGAACAAGGCAACATGATAAATCCTGAATTTCTGATTGAAGATCTTTTTTATAATAAATAACCCAATACAGGCTAGAATAAAACCAGAAACAATCATTACAAGACTATGAGTAAAAACCTTATGAATTCTCAAATGAAAAGTCCATTGGACAACAAAATCAATATCAGGAAAAATAGAACCAAAAATAAGAGCAAACCACTGCCAAGAAGAGAACTTAATCTTTTTAAAATAAGAGAAAAGCTTAGCAAGAAGCCAAGAAAAAACCATGTGAGTAAAACCGTAAGGCATAAACTAATCCTTGAAAACTATTATATAAAACTATTTGTCATTATGATTATACCATTCCCTAAAAAGATGAACAAAAACATTAATACTCTCTTCAGAAATTCTATCTTGAGTCAAAGCTCTTCTTTTTTCTCTTACTAAATCAACAAACTGAGGCTTATTCACAAATTCAAGATTAATATCTTCATTATCACCACTAAATAAAAGATCAGCTATCCCCTCACCTATTTTATCATCTATTGCATTAACTACATCAGCAACCCAATCATGAATTAAACCTTCACTAATTTGTTCATCTTCATCTGTTGAGAAAACTTTATCCATAACTCTTTTCATACTTCTCATCAGTCTTTTTTCAGTCTTATTCATTCTCTTAATAATTCTTTCACCAATGACTAAAGATATGAATACTTCCTGAAAAGATTCTCTATTCTTTGTCTGGTCTAAATTTTCTGTCTTATTAACAACTTCCAATTCAAGATCATAAAGATTTTTCAATTCATCTACATCACTAATATTAAAATTTTCTTTATTAGCACATCTTACTTCAAGAATAATAATAGAATACAATTTTTTCATTAAAGCATGAACATATTCATAAGTTGTTTCAGCATAACCAAGACAACGTTGTAATTTATGAATTCTTTTAATATTTTCAGAATGTTCTAAATTTTTTAAATCTTCAATAATATCTTCTTCTAAATCTCCTGATTGTGAAATATCAATCAATTCTGTATCTAACAATACTCTTAATTTTATAATAGACTGAGACATGTTATCTTCTCTTATAGCAAAAATTACTTTTCCTTTCTCTTCAAAAGTCCTAAGATAATTATTCCAAATAGAAACTATTTTTTTATCATCTAACTGAACATTCTCAGCCAAAACCTCATCAGACCTAATAAAATCCAATAAACCCATATTATTTTAATTTATTATTACAATATAAACTTTATTAAAAACAGATTAGGAATAGTTATTAATGTGTTATACACTGCGAAATCATGGTATTATGTATACTAGCTTTACCAATATTCGCAATATTAAGCATATTCAGTGTCAAGTACAGAAAATTAACAAAAGATTCATTAGAATGCTTATTCAAGACAGCAACATTAAGAAAATGTCAATCAGGATTGGATGAGAGAATAAAATCTACAATAACAGGAAAAGTGATGAAGAAATCACCAAGAACAGCTTCATTTTTCTATAATAATTATAAAATATTCTCATTCATAATACTATTATTATTTTTAGCAAGTCTATATTATACAGGAATAGGAATATATAATTATATAGAATATGGAAACTGCAACGGGCCAGAAAACACAGGATTCTGCATGCTAGACCCAACAGGAGCAAACAGCAAGACATCAGAGATAGATACTAAGACACAGAAAGATATTATATTACCAACAATAGAGGAAGATGATCCAATAATTGGAGATAAAAATGCTGAATTAACAATAATAGAATTCGGATGTTATTCATGCCCATATACAAAAAAAGCAGAAGAGACAGTAAAACAAGTATTAGAAAATTATAAAGGAAGAGTAAACTTACAGTTCAAGACATTCTATATACCACATCATAATTATAGTATAATAGGAGCATTAGCGTCAAACTGCGTACTAGAACAAAATGCATATGAAAAATATCATGAACTAGTATTTGAACAACAAGAAAACCAGACTGAAAAATTCTTTGATGAAATACCATTATTATTAGGAATAGATACTGAACAATATAATACATGCCTAGAAACAAAGAAATATAAAAATGAGACAGATAAAGATAATGAGATAGGATTAAAAGCAGGAGTAAGAGGGACACCGACATTCTTCATAAATGACAAAGTAATAGTGGGACCAAAACCATATAGGACATTCAAGAATATAATAGATGAGGAACTTAAATGATACTAGGATATGATGTAAACAAGATAAGAAAAGATTTTCCAATATTAAATAATAAAATAATATATCTAGACAGTGCATGCATGTCATTAAAGCCAGTGCAGGTAATAGAAAAAATAAATGAGTATTATAAAGAGTATACAGCATGTTCTGGAAGAAGTTCACATCAACTAGCAGAAAGAGTCATAACTGAAGTAAATAAGACAAGAGAGGAAGTTAAAAAATTCATAAATGCAAAAAAACAGGAAGAGATAATATTCACAAGAAATACAACAGAGGGAATAAATCTCTTAGCAGATACAATAGGGCTAAAAAAAGAGGATGAGGTATTAATAACAGACAAAGAACATAATTCAAACCTGATACCATGGCTAAAATTAAGAAAACAAGGAATAAAATTAAAGATAATAAAAACAAATCCTGATAATACATTCAATATAGAGAATTTAGAAGATTCAATAACAGAAAAAACAAAAATAGCATCAATAGTGTATAGATCAAACATAGATGGAGTTACAAACCCAATAAAAGAGATAACAAAAATACTGCATAAAAAAAATATAAAAATAATAGCAGATGCAGCACAACTAGCTCCATCAAAAGAGATAGATGTAAAAGACTTAGATATAGATTATTTATTATTTTCAGGACATAAAATGCTAGGACCAACAGGAACAGGAATATTATACGGAAAAAAAGAATTATTAGAAGAAAATGAACAATATAATGTAGGTGGAAGCACAGTTACTGATTCAACATATGATTCATATACAATAGAAGAATTACCAATGAAATATGAAGCAGGATTGCAGGATTATGCAGGAATAATAGGATTAGGAGAGGCAATAATATACTTGAAAAAAATAGGATTAGAAAAAATAGAAAAACATGAGATAAAATTAAATAAGATAATAACAGAAGGATTAGATAGTGATAAAATAGAACTGATAGGACCAAAAGAAGCTGAGAAAAGAAGTTCAATATACTCATTCAATATAAAAGGAATGAATAATCATGATATAGCAAACATATTAGATAGTTCAAAGAACATATTAACAAGAAGCGGAAGACATTGTGTGCACAGCTGGTATAATTCAAGAAAAATAGATGGAAGCGTAAGAGCATCACTATACCTGTATAATACAGAAGAGGAAGCACAAACATTTGTAGAAGAAGTTAAAAAGATATTAAAGAATTTCTAAAAAAACAAAAACCTATTGTTCATCCTTATGGTATAAATCTAGGAATATTATCTTATTTTCCTCTTCTAAATAAAGATATGATAATCTATAAGGTTTAACATACACCTCTCTAGTTCCTTTTCTTGTATACCTCATTGGTTTTCCAATTTCTGGATTTTCAATAATCTTTATTATCTGCTTCTTCACTTTATCTTTAATTGAACCATCTAATTTTTGGAATAATTTCTCGAAATGAATATCTCTATCTATATGTTCAACTACCATTTGTCAAGTTCTTTCAAAAAATCTTCTTTAGTGCTTGATTTAAACTGTCCCTTAGAATGTCTTTCTAAAGCTTCTTCAGTTCTTTTAGCAAAAATTAAGTCTTCCTCTAAAGTCTTGCTTAACGATTTAAGTTCTTTAAGAATAAACTTCTTATCTTTCTTTATTATAATAAACTTTTCTCCCTCTTCAAAATCTTTACGCATACTACTAGGTATAACTATCTGTCCCTTAGAACTCATTGTTGTTATATCAATCTCAGCTTCCACAAGTAAGATATATCTTACTAACTATATAAAACTTTTGTATTTATTGGTTTAGAATGTCAAAGTAAACGTTCTACCAAAACAGGCGTTATATAAAAAGAAAAACGCCAAGAGGGAAAGCCAGGTATAATGCATCGGTTCTTAAAACATATGATTAATACAGAGACTTTTCATAATAACAAATATAGTTTAAGTAATATATAAAAATAACGATGCTGCCAAAAAGTAGCAAGAACTAAAATTATACATATCCCATAAATTCTTCTCTTGTTACTTGTAGGTCATGCTTGATTATTTTGTTTAATAATCCACGATCTAATTCTTCTCCAGGATGGTTTGGTATTGTTGTTGTCCTTCCATCATGATGTTCAAAAAACATATGACTTCCTTCCTGTCTTTTTAATTCAAAACCCATTTTCTTAAGAATTTTAATCACTTCTCTTGCTGTCAAGAGTGGAACTTTATTCATTATCTAAGCCTCGACTTCTACTTTCTGTAAACCTATGAACTTAACTTCTGTATCTACAGGATCTTTGCATTTTAGGTATAATGATATAACCTCTTTTGTTCTTTCCATCAACTGATCTAATGTTTTAGCTTGAGTATGACAACCAGGAAGTTCAACTACACTAGAAATGAGATAACCATCTTCTCCTTGCTCTATAACAACATTAAAAGTTCTCTTAGTTTTCATAAAGATATAATAGGTATAAGAGTTTAAATACTTAACTGTAAAAATATTGAATAATTTTCTAAAAACTCAAATGAACTTTATTAGAACCATGACTAAATTATAGTTTCGCTTGTTTCCATAATATTTTTTCTTTTTCTATTTTTTCATATATAACCTTAACTTCTTCAATAGTCTCTGCAGTTTCAGAGAAAGTCTTTAGAGAATTCTTCATTTTATTTCTATTGATTTATTCATACTTATCATATAAATATTATATTTTCCTATAGGTAATGTCATTTTAATATCCAAACAATCACTGCTAACTACTTGAACACATGCACCTTCATATCCTAAATCTTCTCTATTTATGTGAATGTCATTTTTTTCTTTTGATATATAGTATTTAACATTATTACATGGTGTTCCTTTCCCAGCAGCAGTCCATAATTCTACATTGTTACCATTAATTGTGTAATCAAGCATATTATCAAATAGGTTATCCCCTTGTTGTTCTAATAGTTCTATATACTCATCTCCAATTAAATTAATCTTTTTTACATCTGTGAACTCTGGACATTTTATTATACTTAGATTATAAGAAAACTTTATATTATTAAGCGTTGGAGTGATATCTTTTTTATCACAATTATTAATTGTTTCATTTGTATATACTGTATTAATCCTTGTTAATATTTTATCTTCCTTATTAACTTTATATACTTCATAAAATAATGGACTATCATAACACAATCTTTTATCCTTAATAGTAATAGCATCTGTCTCTATAGTGTGTATTATATAATTATCATTAACTTTAAATATTGAATAATTCAAGACCATATTATATATTGTATTCTTATTATAATAATTTATAGCATTAATCAATATTGATTGTGTAATATTACTTTCTATCTTCATAAGAGTTAAGCCTGGATTTGGAGAAAGTCTCTTATAACGCCAAATTGTATCTTTATATGAAATATTAAAATCATTACAATTATTATCATAAATCCTTCCAATATCAACTTCTTCATACCTATATGGATTATCTATCTTATAATATTCATCATACCATAACTTATTATCGGCTTTATTAAAACAATAAGTATTATTAAAAAAATTATCTATCATAACAGAAAATTCTTCATTAGAAGGCTTTGTAAAATTAATATCTATAATTAAATAATCCTTAATTTTTTTAATCTCTTTTTTAGTAATAAAAAAAGTGTTAATATCACAATCAATAATACTATTACAATAAACTACCTTTTTTAAATAATCAAAAACATTCTTATCAATACTACCAGTTTTATTATAATCATTAAAAACACCTGTAATATTAATAAAAGCACTTACTGGATTAACGAACATTTTTCTAGAATAAAAATTATTATTTTCATTAGCTTCAATTATCTTATTATCTTCATCTAACACTTCATAAAACTGATGAAAACCATAACCTTTTATTTTATATGAAGCATTTATCATTACAAAACCATTCTCACCATAATGATATCCTTCATAATCTTTCCAAACTGTATTACTACCCCATAATGATTCATTAGAAACTTTTACTATACTATGTTCTTGTCTAGAAATTAATTCATTAACAACAGATCCATCAGGATAAGAAATATTAACATAAAATGAAATACCAAAATTATCATTAAAAGAAGGACCTCTACTTACAACAAAAGCACTAATATTAATAAAATTACCCTGAGAAGGATTCAAGGAACTATAACCAACAACAACAAAAGTTAAATCAGTAAGATTACAAGGCTTATAATCACTTAATGAAACAATACAGGAATTATTAACAACCTTCTGACAAGAAAACTCAATATATTCATTAGTATCATTATCTCCCTGACAATAACTAAAATTTTTTAAATTATTATTGCTACAAGAAACTAGAAAAACAACTATAAAAACTAACAATAAATAATACTTCATAAGAATAATATAAGAATACCCATATTTATTACTTTTTATGAATATATAAACAGTTTTTCTCAAGCATTTTTTCTCCTATGAAAAACTCTGTTTTAACAATATATAATGTCTGCACGTACAACGTGCACACAAATTAAGAACAAAAACATCATACCAACGTTCTCCCTTGGGCGTTACTTAAAAAGTAAACGTTCTACCAAAACAGGCGTTATATAAAAAGAAAAACGCCAAGAGGGGGACTATCAAACATTTACAGCTTAATTCTTGATAGTGCTTTAAATGATTTTTGAACCCCCAAGTCCTTGCGGACGCAGGATGATTGCAAAACTATTATAGCAATCCTGTGCCATACCAGGTTAGGCGACCTTGGCGTCTGTAACCTACGGATTTGGTTTTATTTATAAAATTAACGCTATGTGAGGTCTTTTGTTCTACAAGTATTAAATGTCTTGTAAGGAACATTCTCTTCTATTTTTTTCTAAATTTTTGTTTTCTTTGTTTCACCTTTCATTTTTTTAACTTATTAGATTATTGGGAAATTTACTATATAAACTTTGTAGAACAAACAAGACCACAAACATGAAAACATAAAAATATAGAACTAATTATCCAAATGGGGATTTATAACTTTAACCTCTTGCACGTAATCACTAAATTCTGCGGCTTGAACTGCTATGCTACTTGCTTGACCTTTAACTATTTCAGCTGATTGCCCAGATGCAGCGGGACCTAACATTGATCTACCATATTTTCTAAAATTTTCTTCAAATTTTTCAACAGATTTTTTTAATTCACCAATCTTAGCCATGATTGTTGCATACATTTCATCTTCACTTACTTTTACTTTTTTAGCCATATAAAAATAGAGTTTGAACATTATTTAAATGTTGCTATACAAAAAACCACTTCTCAATAGCATCTGTTATTTTATATACAATGGCACCAAGGTTACAAAAAACTTGGAAGAGCTTAAATACTTTATATCCATTATAGTCTTATAAAACATTTTACAAGCATTATAGCTTGTTGACAAAAGTAAACATGGTAGCACAAAAATATCTGGCACAAACAAAATGCTCAGATGAAATAAAACAATCCAATAAGGTTCAAAAGAACTAAACAAACAGAAAAAAGCAAAGGCAACAAAACCTTGGCGTCTATAACCTCGATATTGTGATTTATTTATAAATTTTGGGTTTTGGCAACAACATGACTACAGAGCTTATATCTTCGGAAAACCAAAGAAGGAGTAAAAAACATGGAAAACGAGCCATATAATCAAAAATATCTGGATGTCAGGAGAAAAAACACACTCAAAAAAGCACTGAGATTACAAAACATTTTCAGAGAGTTGTTTTTGCACAATTATCATAAAATAATGTAATTAAATAATACTATTTTTTATAATAAACTTTAAATACTTATATGTATCGCTTTCTCATATGATAACTAAAAATATGCTGGGAAAATCACATGAACATTGTCTTAGTGAGAAAGATATCTACGGAAGCTATAAAATATTCTTTGGAACATTAGTGTCAGAACCAAGACTAAGAATAATAAATATGCTGAGAAAAGAAAAAAAGAATGTTACACAGATAATCAAAGAATTAGGAATGAATCAGACAGCAGTATCACATGATCTAGCAAGATTAAAAAAATGTGGTTTTGTAAAATCAGAGATAGAAGGAAAATACAGATATTATAAACTAAACAAAAAGACAATAAACCCATTGATGGAGCTAATAGATGAACACATGTCACAATATTGCGTGCATATACTGCATGGTAAAACAAAAAACAAAGAGGTAAAAAAATGAAAAAAAACTTAGGAAAAACTGACAGGGTATTAAGATTTGCTTTAGCATTCTGGCTATTAGGACCATTCAGACCAGAATTTAATACAATATGGATAAACTGGATAATTACAATTATTGGAATAATAGCATTAATAGAGAGTTTCATAGGATGGTGCTGGATACATACAGCATTTAATATAAAAAATAAGGAATAAAAATGAAAAATGAAAACGTGACAATAATAATTATTTTAACAATAATCTTAATATTTATAATACCATTATTTGGAGGTTATGGAATGATGGGTTTTAGAAACTATGGGATGATGGGAGGATTTTATTCAGGATTTGGATATATGCCATTATTTGGATGGTTATTAATGACTCTTTTTGCAGCAGCTCTAATATTGTTTATAATTTGGTTAATTAAACAATTGGGTGGAAAAAAATGAAAAAAATAGTAATCTACATACAAGGAATGCATTGTGCATCATGTGCTTCAAATATAGAGAAAAGCCTATCTAAAATAAACGGAATAAAAAATATAAGAGTAAATGTGATAATGAAAAAAGGATATGCTGAAATTGAAGACAATGTCAAAGAAGAAGATATAAAAAATGCAGTAAAAAAAGCGGGATATACAGCAACAAAACTGGAGTATGAATAAAATGAATCATGAAGAACATGAGATGCAGCAAGAAGATGAAGAGATAAACTTCTGGAAAAATAAACTAATAGGGACATGGATATTTGGAATTCCTATAATGCTATTGATGATAATAACAAGAATATTCCAGATAGAAATAGTAAATGAGACTATAACACTAACATTATTTCTAATATTAGGATTCCCAGTAATATTCATATTCGGATTCAGTACAATAAAAAGCGGACTAAGAGGATTCTATACATTTTATTTCAATATGGATTCATTGATAGCATTAGGAACACTAATAGCATATGCTACAGGAATATTTGCATTATTTGGAATACTAGATGATTATTCAGGAGTCGCAGCAGCAATAATGTCAATATTCATCACAGGAAAATACATAGAATCAAGAGCAAAAGGAAGAGCGACAAAAGAGATAAAAAAATTATTAGAACTAGGAGCAAAAAAAGCAAGAATACTAAGAGGAAAAGAGGAAATAGAAATACCAATAGAAGAGGTAAAAATAGGAGATATACTAATCATAAAACCTGGAGAGAAAATACCAACAGATGGAATAGTAATCAGGGGAGCAAGCGCAGTAGATGAATCAATGGTGACAGGTGAATCAATGCCCACAGAAAAAACAATAAAAAGCAATGTAATAGGGGCAACAATAAACCAGGATGGAATATTATATATAAAAGCAACAAAAATAGGAAAAGATACATTCTTAGCGCATATAATAAAACTAGTAGAAGAGGCACAAGGAACAAAAGTACCAATACAGAGACTAGCAGATAAAGTCACAAGCATATTTGTACCAATAATATTGATACTAGCATTATTATCAGTCATAGGATGGTTTTTATTTACCAACGATTTAAGCAAAGCAATAGGAATAGGAGTTGCAGTATTAGTAATAGCATGCCCATGTTCTTTAGGATTAGCTGTACCAATATCATTAACAGTAGGATCAGGAATGGGAGCAAGAAGAGGGATATTAATCAGAAAAGGAGAGGCAATACAGACAATGAAAGAGATAAAATTCGTTGTATTTGACAAGACAGGAACAATAACAAAAGGAAAACCAGAAGTAGTTGATATATACACAAAAATAAAAGAACAAACATTCTTAGAGATAACAGCATCATTAGAAAAATTAAGCGAGCATCCAATAGCAAAAGCAATAGTCAACAAAGCAAATTTAAAAAATTATAAAACAGTAAAGAAATTCAAAATATTAAGAGGGAGAGGACTAGAGGGAAGCATAGGAAATAAAAATTATCTAATAGGAAACAGGACATTAATGAATGAAAATAAAATCTCACTAAAAGGGTATGAAGAAAAAATAACAGGATATGAAAATGATGGTAAGACAACAATGATAGTAGCAGAAAATAAAAAGATCATAGGAATAATAACAGTAGCTGATGCAATAAAAGATGATTCAAAAATAGCAATAGAAGCATTACAGAGGAGAGGATATAAAACAATAATGATAACAGGAGATAATGAAAATACAGCAAAAGCAATAGCAAAACAGGCAGGAATAAGTAAAGTCATAGCAAACGTATTACCAGAAGACAAAGCAAAAGAGATAGAAAAATTACAACAATACGGGATGGTGGCATTTGTTGGAGATGGAATAAACGATGCACCAGCACTAAAACAGAGCAATGTAGGAATCGCAATGGGAACAGGAACAGACATAGCAATAGAATCAGGAGACTTAGTATTAGCGAGAGGATCATTAATAGGAGTAGTACAGGCAATAAACCTATCAAAAGAAACATTCAAAAAAATAAAACAGAACTTATTCTGGGCATTTGCATATAATGTAATAGCAATACCATTAGCATTATCAGGATTATTACATCCAGTAGTAGCTGAGGCAGCAATGGCATTATCAAGCATAACAGTAGTAGTCAATGCAAATCTATTGAGAGGGAAAAAAATCTAAAATGGCATTCAAAAATTTTGTAAAAGAATTAAACGGCAATAGAGTAGAGGGAGAATTACTAATAACAATGTTCTATTCTTTATTAACATCATTCATCTTCTTATTTATAGCATATTATCTGAAATTAAAAACAATAGAGAGCATAATACCAAAATATGGATTTTATTTATTTTTTAGTGCTTTAAGCTATGCAATAATAACACCTGCAATAAGACAGGTAAGAGCATACAAAGAATTCCCATGCATGAGCGGGATGATGATAGGAATGACATTAGGCATGTTATCATCATTTTTAATAGGATTTTATGTTGCTTCAACAAATGGAATGTTCTACGGAGGATTCTTAGGTGTAATAATAGGAATAATAATAGGGGTATGGACAGGAAAATCCTGCGGGATAATGGGATCAATGGAAGGAATAATGGCAGGATTCATGGGAGGATTGATGGGAGCAATGACATCAGTCATGCTATTAAATGACCATCTAAAAACTGCTGGAATACTAATATTTATAATAAGTTCAATAATAATGATAAAACTAAATTACATGGTATATAATGAGACAAAAGAAACTGAGAGAGAGAAAAAAGATGATCACCTATTTACAATAATATTTACAATAGTATTAATCTCAATAACAACATGGATAATAATCTACGGCCCAAGAGGTGGAATATTCCAATGAAGAATACAACAGTAATATTAGGCATAATAATAATCATAATAATAGGAGGATATTTTATATTCACTAATACTGAAAAAGAAATTCCTGTCAATGAAAATAATATAAATGAAGAAACAGCTGATGTGCAAAATATTGTAATAGGTTTCAAGAACTATAATTATTATCCAAATCAGATAAGAGTAAAAGCAGGACAGAAAATAAGCATAACATTAGATGACAGTGTAACAGGATGCTATAGAGCATTCACAATAAGAAGTTTAGGAATATCGGAGTATTTAATATCAAGCACAGATACATTGGAACTAACAATAAAAAAACCAGGAACATACAAATTCTCATGCTCAATGGGAATGGGATACGGAAACTTAATAGCAGAATAAACTTTAAAATAAGGGTTCTGTAACTTAAAAGGTTGATAGATGAAAAACTTAAAAATTTTTTATGGTACAGAAAAATATAAATACTGGTTGTACATTAAATGATTATGAAAATAATAAAGGTACTATCAAAGAAGGTAGACAATAAAGAATATTCAAAGTATATTCTGAATTTACCTAAAGATATTGTAGAACAGTCCAACTTTTTTGGAAAAGAACTTAAAGCAAGGATTGAAAATCACAGAATAATTATTGATAAAGAATAGTATTAATATTTGTTAATAATTTTTTGGAGATAAATTAAGAAGTCTCCAGTATCTAAAAAATAATTAGGGTAAGCTTTTTTCAAATCCTTACTTGTATCTGCCCCGACAAGTACTACATCATAGTCTTTCGCACCACTATGTCTTTTTTCGAGTGCAGAGTAATCATCTATAGCTTTTTGTTCTTGTTCCTTTGTATAGGTTAAAATTCCTAATTTTCTACCAACAATATCTAATTCTAGTAAGAAAAACTCTACCTTATGTTTATCTTTAGCTTTAATCTTTTCATCTAAAAGTCTCATTGTATTTGTCCATGCTTTTAATTTATCTATAATTTTCAATGCTTTTTCTTTTTCTTTTATTTTAGTATATAATTCTTTTTCATCTTGTGGAGTATCTGGAACATATGGGCAATTCTCCATTTTAGCAAATGCTGAACTAATCAATTTAAAAAATTCTGCCCAATCTGGATGTCCTTCATTAGATTTAATTGCCTGTCTTGTAAAGAAGCCAACTGTTTCAACTGCTGTTGCCCAAAGGTGTTGTAACCTTGACCTTATCTGAATTTCTATAAGTAATCCATTATAGTATTTTTTTCCTTTTCTATCAGTATTATACTTATAAATTAAATGAAGACTTCTATAACCATCATTTTTTGGATTAGAGATATAGTCCTGTGTTTTCATTTTTTTATGCTTAAAATTTTCCTTTAAGTAATACTTCTCGTGTAAATCCCTCACTAGGGCAACGTTAGACAAGACGGCTCTACAACCGCCAATATCTTGCATCTGTGAAAGATTCATAGTACTTGTTTGCGTTCTTTTTAGTTTATTTAGAATAGCAGTAACACGTTTAAGTCTTTGAACAGTTAATAGGTTCTTATCTAAAAGTCGAGATTTTTCTTTTAATCTTTTCTTAAAAATGTGCATTGGATAACTGTGTATTGCTCTCCAATTGTCTAATATTTCTATTGCAAGTATTTTTTCTTCTTCAGTGGATTCAGTATTAATTAAAACATCTCCTGCCCAATTGATTCTTGATTTAGAATGTCCCTTTGGCTTTACCCATGTCATGCTAAAAATAGAGCCTTTCTTCTATTTAAATCTTTGTTTTGCGCAAAATGTTAATAGACGATAAATAAGTTATATAAAAGATAAAGTTGTATTTTGCGCCATAATTATGGTACCGTAAGATATATAAACTGGCGGTACCATAATATTCTATGGAAGAGAATATACAATGTAGGTTTTGTGGTTCTAAGAGTATTGTTAAATGGTCTAAAAGGCAAACACTTAACGGAATTAAGCAACGTTATAAGTGCAAAGAATGTAAAAGGTTCTTTACTTTGAATGATGGTTTTTATCATATGAGAAAATCAAAAGAACTTATTACATCTTGTTTGGATTTGTATTTTAATGGAATGAGCCTTAGAAAGATAAGAAGTCATGTTAGACAGTTTACTCCTCAAGGAGTGAGCCATATGAGTGTATGGAGATGGCTAATAAAGTATAGTAAACTAATAAAATCTTTTACAGACAATTTAGAACCTCAATTAAGCAGAGTATATCATGCTGATGAGATATTCATAAAATGTAAAGGTGAACAGAACTATTATTGGGATATTGTAGATGCAAGAACAAGGTTTTTGGTAGCTACTCATTATTCAACTAAGAGAAGCAGTAAAGAAGCTAGAAAGTTCTTCATGAAAGTAAAACAACCACCAATAAAATTATTTACTGATAAACTTCCAGCATACATGAAAGCATATCGTAAAACATGGGGAAAGAAAAAGAAAAGTCAAGACAGAGAATGTTATACTAGACTAAAAGCTGATAAGGATAAAAGAAACAATATTATTGAGAGAGTTCAAGGAACAATAAGAGAAAGAGTAAAAGTAATGCGTGGACTAAAAAGAGAGTATTCAGCAATAGCAATACTAGATTTACTAATAGTGTGGTATAATTACATAAGAATACATCAAGGAATAAATACAACACCAGCACAGAAAAGCTTAATAGAATTAAAACTAGGACAGAATAAATGGTTAAGTTTGATTAATCTAAGTTCTTCTTTTTAGGTTCTAACAATGCTATAATAAAAAACAAGACTCCTAATATACCCATGATTATAGATGGGATGCCAAAAGCGTACCTTTGTATCATACAAGATGTTAATAATTCATCAGTAAACCCACCACAAAACATTGAAAAATTCACTAAAATTGAACCAGCTAAAAATAATCCTATGCTTAGTACTAACCATTGGTTTCTATTCATAAAACTAATCAATAATTTTATGCTTAAAAAACTATCTATCCAATAATTCATCAACCTTTTAAGTTACAGAACCAAAATAAGCAATATTTATAAATTCATTTTAACAAATAATTTCTTATGAAAGAGGAAGATAATGCAGCAGAAATAAATCTATGGCTTAATGGATATAATGATCTATTCTCAGACTTTGATCATAGAAACTATTCTGTAAGAACTTTATCAGATGATTTTTTACTAGAAACAAGAAAAGCAAGTATAGAAAAAAAGAAAGGAGAATTAAAAAATATAAAATTCTGCCTCCCATTAAAAGGGAGAGATAAAAATTATGAGAATATTATCAAACAAAGGCTGTTAGTTCATTTTCATAAACATTACAAACTATTGCATGATGAAAAAATTAAATTAATGCAAAAAGGAGCAGCTTTTACAATAACAGGCATTATGCTAATGATTATAGCAACATTCATACTCTTTTATTATGAAGAGCATAGCCTATTGTTGAATTTCTTGATAATATTATTAGAGCCGGGAGGATGGTTCTTATTCTGGGAAGGATTAGGAATGATATTATTTGAATCAAAAAAGAAAAGACATGAACTAGAATTCTATGAAAAAATGATAAACTGCAATGTTTCATTCTTTTCACATGCAGAAGATACAAAAAAGCATTATTAAGAATCTAAAGCCTCATTAGCTAACTTATCTGCTTCTTGTTGATAAATATTTTCTCTAGGAACATTCTTATAATTAACTTTAGAGAACAATTTTTCATTAATTTTAACTTTATCAAATAAAATCTTAAGATGAACTTGTTTAACTTTATATTTACCTAATAACTGTTTAACAACTAATTCAGAATCCATAAAAACATTAACCTCATTATCAGTAAATTTAGAAGCTAATTTTAAAGCTTTAATCAGAGAACTATATTCAGCAAAATTATTAGTATTCTTACCAATAAATTCTTTATATCTTTCAATAATATTCATATCGGAATCATAAATAACAACGCCAATAGAAGATCTTCCTGGATTTCCTCTAGAAGCACCATCACAATAAACATTAACTTTAGATAGCATAGGATAATCACCTTTTTAATATTAATAACTATTTCCTTTTTTATATAGACTATATAGTATCTGTTTAAATAAGAAAAATCATTACTAAAATTGTTTCTAAAAATGGAAAACTATCAAGCATTTCAACTATTACCAACACTTGAACAGGCAGTATTAGCCCAAATAACAGATGAAAAGCTATCAACAACACAACAGAGAGGGAGACAGAGATTAAAAGGAGATTTTAAATTAGAAGATATAGAATATGTAGTAGTAGATTCAGAAGATAATATTGGTATTGATACAAGATTAGTGGTGATAGGAACAACAATTGATAGAATGCTATATGTAAGAGCATTAAGAGATTATGAAGTAATATTCAATGAGAGACATACAACAAGAATTAGTGAATTAGAAAGAGAAATTGATAGAATAAAAATTACTTCAATGGCACCAAAAGATTATGTTCCAGCAAATGAATTAAGCAAAATATTAGAAGAAAAAATGAA
The DNA here is from genome assembly GCA_000806155.1 of archaeon GW2011_AR18. Classification (GTDB taxonomy): domain Archaea; phylum Nanobdellota; class Nanobdellia; order SCGC-AAA011-G17; family GW2011-AR18; genus GW2011-AR18. Next base: position 8,595 of record JWKX01000001.1, on the reverse strand, counting down.
TGCTTATCAAAAACTAGAAGCTGAAACCAGATCAATAGTTTATGAAGATCAAGAAGGATTTCAAATTTATAATATTAAACTAGAAGAGACAGGTGCAAGATTAAAAAGTTTAATAGACAAAAATAAGAGAAGAACTGAATTATTAGCAGAGATTAGCGGTGCACCGTTAAGAATGAGAAAAAATACAGATGCAGAGAGAAGAGTAAAAGAACAATATCCACCATTAAAAGAATATGCAATAGCTACATGTAGTGGAAGAACATACACAATGTGGGTAGCTTATTTATTAAGAGATGATCTACCATTTGTTGTTTATAATGGGGCTGGAGTCTTATATCCAACAGATGATGATGTCCCTAATGATATACTAAACCCTAAAGATTTTTTAGCTATAGGAAGAAAAAAACTAGAACCATTCTTAATAAGAGAACATAAAAGAAACATGCCAATAAGAGAAAATTTCGCATAAAAAAATTTAAATAGGTACTATAAATTATAATTCTTATGAAAAATTCTTATGATGTAGTAATAATAGGATCAGGACCTGCAGGATTGACAGCAGCAATATATGCAGCAAGAGCAAATCTATCAGTATGTGTATTAGCCGGAAGCAAACCTGGAGGACAGTTAATGATAACAACAGATGTAGAGGATTTTCCAAGTTATAAAAATATACAAGGACCAGAATTAATGGAGAAAATGATAGACCATACAAAATCATTTGGAGTAGAATTCATAACAGAAGATGTAATTAGTGTAGATTTCAAGAAAAAACCATTCAAATTGAATACAGATGAAAAAACATATGATGCAAAATCAGTGATAATAGCAACTGGAGCATCAGCTAAATGGCTAGGTATAGAGAGTGAGAAAAAACTAATAGGAAAAGGAGTTTCAGCTTGTGCAACATGTGACGCAATGTTCTTTAAGAATAAAGATGTTTGTGTAATAGGAGCAGGAGATACAGCACTAAGAGAGGCATTACATTTAGTTAAGATGTGCAAGACTGTTACTTTAATACATAGAAGAGATGAGATGAGAGGACAAAAAGTATTACAGGAAAGAGCACTAAATACTAAAAACATGAAATTCATATGGAACACAACAATAGAAGAATTCATTGGTAAAAATAAATTAGAGAGTTTAAAATTAAAAAATGTAAAAACAGGAAAAATAGAAGAACTAAAAATTGATGGAGCATTTGTAGCAATAGGACACAAACCAAACACAGATTTCTTAAAAGGGCAAATAGAACTAGACAATGGATATATAGTAGTGAAACATAATGTAAAAACATCAGTAGAAGGAGTATTCGCAGCAGGAGATATAAGTGACCATAGATATATGCAAGCAGTAACAGCAGCAGGAGCAGGATGCATGGCAGCAATGGAAGCAGATGAGTATTTAGAAGAGTTAAAACATAAGAAATGAACCTACTAGTTGGATAATAAGGGATATAAATCTTGTTTATTGTTGAATTATATGAAAAATATACTTCCAGAAGTCATTGGAACAAATAACTCTATAAAATTAAAGAATGGAAGTGTTAAAAAAATAATAATGCTGAATAATGCAGCCACAACACCACCATTTAAAGAAACTTTAAAAGAAGTTAATGAATTTTTACAAACTTATGGGGCATTACATAGGGGAGCTGGACCTCATGCTAATATAACATATAAAAAAGCAACTGAAGCAATAAAAACAATAAAAACATTCCTAAATCTAAGAGAAGATCAAGAATTAATCTTCACATCAAATACAAGCAATGCAATAAACCTATTATCAAGATTATTAAAATTCAGTAAAAATGATGTAGTACTAACTTCATTCATTGAACATACATCAAACAACTTACCATGGAAATTTGGCAGTTGTAAAACTATTTATATAAACTCTTTTGATGATGGTTCAATAGACTATAAAGATCTAGAAAATAAAGCAAAAAAATATTCCAAGAACTTAAAATTAATAACAATAACTGGAGCTTCAAACTTAACAGGATATATCCCCAATATAAAAAAGATTTCAAAAATAGCACATAAACATAATGCACTATTATTTGTAGATGCAGCACAATTAGCACCACATAGGAAAATTGATATGAAAAATGATAATATAGACACATTAGCTTTCTCTTCACATAAATTATATGCCCCATTTGGATTAGGCGTTTTAGCTTTACCCAAGAAAATTTTAGAAACTTCACCTGTAGATCCTGGCGGAGGTTCAATAGACATGATAAATGAAACAGGTGTAATCTGGTCACCTTCGGAACTAAGACATCAGACTGGAACTTGGAATGTTACAGGAATAATAGCAACATCAGCAAGTTGTAAAACAATAATGAATACAGGATGGAATAATATTATTAATCATGAAAGAAAATTAATAGATTATGCAGTAGAGAAGTTAAGAACAGTTCCAGGAATAACTTTGTATGTTAAACCAGAAACATATCTAGAAGAAGATAGAATAGGAACATTTACTTTCAATCTTAAAGATTGTCATCATGCATTATTATCTTCTATATTGGAAAATGAATATGGGATAGAGACAAGAGCTGGAACAATATGTAATCATAGATTAGTAAGAAGATGGTTTAATATTAATGATAAAGAACAGAATAAAATAGAAGAGCAAATAAAAAAAGGCAATAGGTTAGCTTCTTATGGGATAGTAAGAGCAAGCATAGGAATACACAATACAGAAAAAGATATTGATATATTAGTTGAAGCATTAAAAGAAATTTCTAAAAATGGTCCTAAACTAAAGTATAAACCATTACCAGAAGAAGAAACATATGTTTGTTATTAGTATTATCTTTCTAAAAATTCTTTCAACTTAGGAGTTATCTCTTTCCTCATTATTATGCCTGATATTTTACAAATGTTATTATTAAATTTAATATTTAAAGAATTCTCAACTAAACTTTTAGAACTATCATCTATAACTAAAAAAGTGTTAAAACCTGCTTCAATATCAATACAACTTAAAAAAATAAAATCAAATTTTCTATCATTTTTTAGATTATTAAGAATAGTATTCAATTCTCCTAAATTATTTTTAATAAAATTATCAACATCAACAATCTCTAACTGAGCAATACCAATATTCTTATCAGAGAAATTAAAATAAGCAAAATCATGAATAATAGTCTCTTTCAAAGAAGTATTAAATCTAGATTTAAAATAAAACATCTCATGAGCATAATCATCAGGAAGATCTAATTTAGACTTTAAAAAAGAAGCCATATTGCGATCACGATCAGTTGTAACATTAGCCTTAAAATTAATAGTATTAGAAATAATAGCAGAATATAATAAAATAGCAGATTCTTTAGAGATATCAACTTTATTATTATAAAATTTTTCAGCAATCAAAGTACCACAGGAACCAACTAATTCAATCTGAACTTTAGCATTCTGGAACATATAAGAATCATTAATTTTTCTATGATCAATTACTTCAATAACCTTATTTGGAATAATCTTTCTTGAAATACCCTTAAGATCAGAAGAATCAACAAGAATAAAATTATAATTTTCTAAATTTCTTAAATCATCAGCGTCTTGCATTTGAGTAATATTAAACTTATTAAAAACAAACTCTGCCTCACGATGAATCTTGCCAAATACTGCTGCTATAATCTCTGTGTTAGTCTTATTCAGGAATTCAGCATAAGCAAAAGAACAAGCAGAACCATCAAGATCTGGATTATTATAGCTAGTAACTAAAGTTTTAATCATAAAAAAGAATAATTAAAGGTAATATAAGAACTTACTTACCAGTCTTATCATGAGCTCTTAAACTATGTCTTAGTTTTTCAGCACCTTGTCCTTTATTTCCTAATCCTCTATTGCGTTTTCCTGCAGAAGTTAATCCACGATAAACTCTACCATTATGCTTACCATTTGAAATCCATCCAACAGTAGGTGAATTAGCAACATTAGGATTATAAGGATCTAACATTATAACCTCAAACCAATAATGAACACCATCCATACCTGCTTTGTAAGAATTTAAAACTTCAAGATTAGGATATTGTTTGTTAGCTCTCTCTTCAGCTACTCTCTGATAACCTTTAGCGAAAACTAATCTTTGACCTGAATGAGCAGATCTTCTACCATGTCTGATACTAGGACGTGCTTTACCACCTCTAGGAACTCTAACTCTTATTAAAATAAAACCAGTCTTAGCTTTGTAACCAAGTCTTCTAGCTGAAACTAAATTAGTAGGATACTCGATTTTCTTAACATTATTCTCTCTTCTCCATTCAATCATTCTCTCTCTCTGAATTTGTATCATTTCAGTTGAATGGCTTCTGATAGCTTTTGATAAGTATTTATATAATCCCATAAAATAAGAGCAAAAACCTGTGCTTTTTAAAGGTTTCTACGAGGTTATACAACTATTAAGAAAATATGAATGGAATGTTGTCTTTATACAGTGGTTAATTAGTCGTAAACTTTATATATTAGTTTTACTATAAAATATCATGGATGCTTTACAACAGAGACTACAAGAAATGGAATCTGAACAACCTTCTACAATAAGAAGGATGTCTTTATCTGATAAATTTAGAACATTAAAACTTCATCTAAAACGTGATGTAGAAGATGTTAGTAAAGAACAAAGAGAGATGTGGAAAGAATATGGAACTAGAGATCCTGTAATTAAAGATTTAATGTATTCTATCAACATATTAAATACTAGTGACAATATTGTGGGTGATTTATCTTATCATACATATGTTGATGTAGTTACAGAAATTAAGAATAGAGATTGGCAAATTCCAAAAATGCCTCGTCAAAGAGATTATTCAAGTAGACGTGATAGACTTTATCTCGATATGATTTCTATGTAAGGCTGACTTTTTGATACCTCTTTTCTACTGTAAAAAAGCTTATAAATAAGAACTTAAGAGTAAAAACACATGAAAGCAAGCGGATTAGTAAAAATGATTGTAGGCTTATTATTAATAGTTGCATCATTGTATGCATTATTTGTATGGCCAAAGTTTTGGACAGACTTTTTAGTGATGCTAAAAGCAGGAATACCAGTAGTAGTATTTGTAGTAGGATTAGTATTCTTGTTATTAAGCTTTGAAGAGTAAAGTGATAATAACACCACTAGAAATCATATACTTAGTAATAACTACTTTAGTAGTAGGATATATATTTAGTGGTGTAATAAAGATACCAAATAAAGATGTTTTAACTTCATTAAAAAGATTCAACTGGGAAGAATTCAAGATAGCAGTATTAGCAGCAGCACCAGGAGTGATATTCCATGAACTAGGACATAAGTTTGTAGCATTAGCATTTGGATTTAAAGCAGTATTTGAGATATGGCCTACAGGAATGATAATAGGGATAGCAATGAAAGTATTAAATGCACCATTAATGCTTATAGCACCAGGATATGTAAGTATTTCAGGAACAAGCAATCCATATCTATTTTCATTAACAGCATTTGCAGGACCATTTATTAATTTATTATTCTGGATAATACCAATGCTAATATTAGATTATTCTAAGAAAAAATACAGTGAGAAGACAATGATGATATTATTAATGACAAAAGAGATAAATAAATGGATGTTCTTATTTAATATGATACCAATACCACCATTAGATGGAAGCAAGGTATTATATCCATTATTTGGAAGTTTATTTGGATAATTCCTTTAATTTAATATTTAATTCTTCAATCCTCTTTTGCATCTTATTTATTGTCTTATCATTATTCTCTGCATCTAATAAAGAGCCGCATTCATGGCACATGAACTGATTTTCCATAGCATTCTCAATAGTCTGCCTTACACACCTATTAGGGCATAAATAGAACTGATGAGCTTTTTCCCTGTCTAACTGCTTCTCTATAATGCTCATCTTATCTCTTACTAGCTGAACTACTGTATCATCAATCTGTTTAGGGTTTAATGTGAAGAAATAGATATACCATCCTTTTTTCCTGTCTTTCTTCCTTATTGAGGTCAAAAGGTTGTACTTCTCGAACTTGTAGATTATATTCCTTAACTGATTAATAGTTATCTTTAATTTTTCAGCTATATTGAATTCATTGACGTCTTCCTTATTCTTTAAAAGCCTGTACACTTGTACACCTTCAGGACCGGCGATTTCCTCGAAAGTTTCTTCAATGTTTTTTACAGGTATTTTCATTTTTGGTGTTTTACTGGTTAATTCGGGCAAATAGCTTTATAAATGTTCCTTTTAAAGCTGACTATATAGTATCATTTTAATTCCCAGCTATATAAATCTTTCTAATTGTAACTACTTATATGAGGTTACATATATTATATTATATTTACTACATATAAATAATAAGAAAAGTTTTTATCTAATAGAGGCGATTAAAGACTTATTAAAAAAGGGGGAATAACAATGGGATTATTCACTAAGAAGAAGCAAGATCAATCACAATCAAACGGGGGGGACTTACCTGAATTACCAGATTTTCCAGATATGCATGATCAATCAATGCATGAAGATGTTCTAGAATTTCCAAGTTACGAGCCGACAATAAGTGATATCAAAAATGAGGTAGATAAAGAGGATGATTTTGAAGTGCCACAAAGAGAGAGACCAGTCCAACAAAATACACGTCCATCAATGCAAAAGAATATGGATGATGAAAAACCGTTATTTGTACAAATTGACAAGTATAAAGATGTATTAAGAAGTATAGAAGTATTAAAGGCAAAATTAGCAAATGCAGAAGATCTATTGAAAGGACTGGATGAACTGAAAACAAAAGAAGAACAAAAAATCGAAGAGTGGAAACAGGATGTCCAGAACATGAAAGAGAGATTATTATCAATAGACCAAGAATTATTTGAGGTATAAATGCCTACTAAACATTCTCATAAGAAAAAGGAAGCAAATACTTCTGGAAAAAAACAACAAGTAGTACATACAAGATTAGATAGACCAATATACTTAAGAAAACAGGTATTAAGAGCAGCAATAGATGCAACAAAAGCACTAAAAGATCATTCTGAACTGAAACTAATAAGAGAGGAAAAAACAAGAGTGTTAGGAATGCTGCACAGATTATATGAAGATATAGAAAAAAGAATGAGAAGACTAGAAGAGAGAGAACTGCCAAAAATACCAATAGAACATAAACCAAAACAAGTACAACAAGTTCAAGAGGTAAAAGTTGAGAAACAAGAAAAACCAAAGATGAGAATAGAGGCTAATGATGATGTCTCAAAACTAAGAAGAGAGATAGATGCAATAGAAAATAGATTGAAAAACTTGTAGAGTTCTTTAAATATATTTTTTTGAAAATTTAGTTATACATTGTTAATAATGCAATAAAATAGCATTTGGCCACTGGACACGACAAACTTGCGCGCCAGGTTTATAAAGAAAATTTCTAATATTATTAAATGGAAGAAATAAATATTTGGGAACTTGATGATATAGTAAGTGTAAAAATAAAACTTGAACTTTTTCTTCTTATTAAAAATAAGTTATTTTTAAAATATAAAACCAAAAGAAATGCTTATACCATATTGAAAAATAAAATTAACATATCCTTTAATACTTTTAAAAATATACTTAAAGAGAATTATTGTAATAAAAATTTCTTTGTGCCTTTAAGAATTTGGATATCTTTGTGCAATCTTCTTGAGATAAGTATTTACATTTTACAGGAAAATATTACTTCCTATAAAATAAGTAATGGAGTAAATTATATTTCTAATCCTATACTCCCTATCAAAATTACTCCTGTATTTGATATGATAATTGCTCATAATATTGGAGATGGAACTGTAATAGACTCTAAAAAAGAAAGATTACCATATTTTGGTTATAGACAGTTCGATCCTTTATTTAAGGAACTTTATATTATAAAGTTGGAATCAATTTTCGGTAAAATAAACTTTCCTGAAAAATATTACTTGAAATCTACTAGACCATATTGTCCGCCTGTTTTGGCATCTCTTTTCTTTAAATTATATCATTTAGGAACTAGAGATTTTCTATCAAAAACTGCTAGATTGCCAGAAGCTATCTTGAAAAAGGATAAAGAATACTTATTAGCTGTTTTAATAGCGTTCATAATTGATGAAGGATCTATAGACTCTACTGACATAGTTATAGGTTTAAAAAATATTAAATTAACAGAAGATCTTGCAAATATTTGTAAAACTTTAGGTTATGAATTTACTTTCACCACTAATGATAAAGAATATGGGTTTTTATACATTCTAAGATCTGGGATGAAAAAATTCTTTAATGATTATAAAATAATTGTTCAAAAATATCCTGAAATGACATTAGGAAAATGGGATACAAAAATAGATAATACATTTAAGATTTATGATAGGCCTATATTTAAAATTGAGGGTAATTCCGATTTAATACTGGAAATGCTAAAAAAGGAAGATTTAATAGTAAATGAAATCGCACGTAAAATTAACATGACAAGACAAGGCGTTAGATTTCATATACATAATCTAGAGAAAAGAAATCTGATATGCAAAAAAAGTATAGTTGCTAGAAGTATACTGTACTCTTATGGAGGTGGACGATGTTAATCGGTTTAGTTCGGCAAGCCTAG